>JAQXWS010000027.1 GCA_029225565.1 Eubacteriales bacterium | reverse complement strand
GGCGCGGCACAGTCATAAGGTTGGAATAATCTCCGCTGCGGGTGTTGGTATTCTCAATAACCATAGCCAACGGTGCGCCGGTAGTCACATTATCCAGCACTCCCGACTGAATCAACGGAATATCCTTTTCCAGCCTTGGGGTGGAAGTCTTGTCCTTGCCGGGAGCACGGCGAGCCATGTCACGGTATATACTGTCCATATCCAGCTTTACGCCGGCGGGAAGCCCATCGATAACACAGCCGATAGCCGGGCCGTGACTTTCGCCAAAAATGGAAACTCTTATGTTTTTACCTATCGTTGAGGACATTCGCCCTTCCTCCTAAATTGTTGTAATCGTCAAAGAATGTGGGGTATGACTTGTTAATGCTCATTGGGTGGGTGATAGCCGTATCACCCTCTGCGTCCAACGCCGCTACACAAAATGACATCACTATCCTGTGGTCATTGTAGCCGTCAAGCCGCGCGCCCTTGAGCCTGCCGCCAACTATGGTCATACCGTCGTTGTGTGGAGTCACCCGTGCGCCCATACGCTCCAGATTGTCGCACACGCTAAGCAATCTGTCGGACTCCTTGTATCTCAATCTCTCGGCACCGGTAATAACGGTCTCTCCCTGTGCGTGAGCAGCCACTACAGCCAGAATCGGCACTAAGTCGGGAGTATCCGTAGCGTCTATCACCGTGCCTGTAAGCTGTGACGCCACAGCACGAATACCTGTGCCGTCAACAGTAATATCTCCGCCGAATCGTCTTAGAATATCCACAATTGCCTCGTCGCCCTGGGTGGAATCCATATCCAATCCTGTGAGGGTTATGTCTCCACCGATAACACCAGCGGCCAAAAAGAATGCCGCCTGAGACCAGTCGGATTCCACATTGTAGTCGCATATCTTATACTTCTGGTTGCCGGGAACAAAATAGCCCTTGTCCCACTCCTCAACCACTACACCATACTCGGACATAACCTTGACCGTCATATCCACATAGGGCTTTGATTGCAGCTGCGTAGTCAATTCTATCCTGCTGTCACCGTTCAGCAAAGGTAACGCCAGCAGCAAGCCTGTCAAATACTGAGAGCTGACATCACCGGCAATACTGTAGTCACCGGGCTGCAGCCTACCGCTAATCCTCATGGGCAGGCATCCGTCGCTCTCAACGCTGACTCCGTGCCGTGGCAACAAATCCAGATATTCTCCCACCGTACGGGTCAACAGGCTGCCCTCGCCAACAAAGGTAATGTCCAATCCCAGCGCCGCTGCCACAGGAATCATAAATCGCATGGTTGAGCCTGATTCGATACAGTTGGCACTGCTGCTACCGTTGGCAAATGCCTGCAACACCTGCCGTGTGGCGCGCATATCGTTGGAATCAATAATGGGGCCTACGCCGCCCCCTCCTGCCAGATAGGAGCATATCAGCGCTCTGTGAGACACCGACTTTGACGGCGGTATCTGTACAGTACCCCGTAGTATTGAATTTTTTACCTCAACTATGCTCATATCACTCTATACCAAAAAACCTTGGTATCTCCCGGTACTTTATCGCTTTGTTAAAACTGTCGCCAATATCGGTCAACAGCGTAAATTTTATAGAATCGGAGGTGCGCTTTTTGTCGGCGCTCATTGCAGAAATAATATCCTCCACAGAATTGCAATCCTCTGTCATAAGGTCATATTTCTTCAGCACATTGGCAATCCTGTCCGATGTGCCCGGCTTGGTAATGCCGTTGGCCTCCCCTGCCTTGGTAATCATAACCATACCGATTCCCACAGCCTCGCCGTGAGATATTGTGGTAAAGTTGTGCAGCTTCTCAATTCCGTGGCCTGCGGTGTGTCCGAAGTTAAGCAAAGCCCGTTCGCCGTGCTCCTTTTCGTCTCGCTCCACCACCCCGGCCTTGATGCTGACGCACTGTCGAATAATCTCCTCAATATCGGCCTCGGCGTCGCCATTTTCTATCAGCTCAAACAGCGGCGCGCTCTTGATACAGCCGGTCTTGATTGCCTCTGCCATACCGTCGGCAAAAAAATGAGGGGTCAGTGTGCTAAGTGTGTCGGGATCTATCAGCACCAGTATCGGCTGGTGGAATGCGCCGCAAAGATTCTTGCCCTGGGGCAGGTCAACGGCTGTCTTGCCCCCAACGGAGGAGTCAACCTGTGCCAGCAACGAAGTAGGAATCTGCACAAAATCAATGCCCCTAAGGTATATCGAAGCTGCAAAGCCTGCCATATCTCCGGTTACGCCGCCCCCCAGTGCCACCACCAGGTCGCCGCGAGTCAACTCCATTTGTGCCAAAAACTCTACCATACCCACCACCGTGGATGTGGTCTTTGAGCCCTCTCCTGCCGGGAATACATAATCGAACACAGTGTATCCGGCGGACTTCAGGGATTCTACTACAGTATCGCCGTAGATTGGGAACACATTGCTATCGGATATAACGCACACCTTGCTTGCATTGGATACATCGGCAATGTACTGTCCGCAGGAGGCAATAATTCCTTTTTCTATTAGTATTTCGTAGGATTTGCCCACATTAACTGTTACAGTCCTCATTAGCCAATTTCTTCCTTAATCTTATTCGCTTTGTTCATAAGCTCTTTAAGTGCCTGTGCGTCCTCGTTCACGATATTGTACTTGAACTTCATAAGATTGGACACAAGGTCGTCAATCTCGTCAACCAGGGCGTTCTTGTTGTCGATAAACAAATCCGCCCACATATCTGCGTTGATTCGTGCCACACGGCTGACATCCCTGTACGAACCGGCAGAATATCCCGCATGGCCGGGCGCCAAGGGCGACAAAACATAGGAGCAAGCCAGCACATGAGCAATCTGGGAGGTGAAAGCAATCATCTCGTCATGATGTCGGGGTGTAGTAACTACCGTGCGGGCAAATCCCATATCCTGCGCCAAGCCCACCAGGGCGTCCACCTTGTTGCGAGGAGTGTCCTCATAAGGAGTACAAATAAAGCTGGCGTTGTCAAACAAATTATCCAGGCTGTTGTCGTAGCCTCCAACCTCGCGTCCTGCCATAGGGTGAGCGCCGATAAAATAGTAGTCATGCTCCCCCGCCATACGGTCACATATCATACTCTTGATACCGCATGAGTCGGTAACAATGCTGTCCTTTTTGAACAAATGCTCGTGTTCCTGAATAAAAGGCACAATTGCCTGGGGATAAAAATTGATAATTGTAATATCAGCCCTGGGAATCAGCTGTTCCAGCTCTCCTCCCTGGTCAATAACACCGTCGCGCAATGCCTTGTCGGTTACAGACGAAGTTCTGTTCCAGCCAAGAACGGTGTGGGAGGTATTTTTCTTTATAGTTTTTGCAAGACTGGCACCTATGAGTCCCAGTCCACAAATCAGTATTGTCACTTCTTTCGCCACCTCTGTATTCACTATAAATCCACCATATATAATAATATATAAATTATAATATGTCAAATGTATAAACAAAATTTAACAAATAATACACGGTTGTTGTTGGCCCGTGGACAGTGGTCTGATGAGGCGACCCCCTTTACACAAGGGTGCAAAAATCCCCGGTAGTTTCCTACCGGGGATTGTAATTGTTATTGACTTTTAGCCGAAGTAATCGTAATTATCATCGGTGTTAAGGTCGTTACCCTCATTATGCTCTGGGTTAGAGGTTGTCAGCACATCAATCACGCTGTACTTTCTAATCTCTATTTCAGGTTGAGTGTATAGCTTCATAACTAAACCCTCCTTACTTTAGAGTAACAACATTAGTATTTTTAGCGGTAACCATTGATTGCATATTTCCGCTGGCATCCTTGTAGATAAGGTATGCAGCGTATGTTACGCCAACATCACCGGTTTTAGTACCATTGTTGATAGAAACTACATATTGATTAGCCTTGGTGTGTCTTGTGGACTTGAGTCTCTTGATACCGTTAGTGCCAACATTAGCCAATGTGAGGTTTACATCAGGTGCTGTTGCTGTACCGTCGGAGCAGAACAGGATACCTGACTCAACTGACTCAAAGCCCTCAGGCAATGTGTAGTCGGCAATCATAGAGAACTTGCCTGTTGCAACAACAATGTCTGACTTGAGGTTAAGTACAGGGTGCATAGCACCTCTTGCTGCAGCTACTGTACCCTTTCCGGCGTCATCTACTGCAGGCGCAAAGTCCTCGAGTACTCCCTTAGCATACAATGAAGCGGCAGAATACAATCCTGTGTCAGCTGTAGATGTAGTATAGCCCAGGAGATGGGTAGGAGCTACAGGCATAATATCCATGCTCTCGTGTACACGGAAGGTGTAATCTGTGCCAAATGAAGCAACCTTTACCTGCTGGATAGTGCCGGCTGTAACAAGGTTAGCAAGCTTTGTGAACGGTACAGCATTTGCAGAAGTGGTAACAAATGTGTTGTAGTCTGCGTTGCTTGCAAACCGGATATATCCGCCGACACCTGCATTACCGTGAGCTGCAGTACCCGGATTAGATTGAGCAGTTGTGATAACACGGCTGCCGCCGGGGATAACGACGTCGCCCTTTGCACCGCTGATTGTACCATCAACCTCTTCGCCGGCAATAGTGGAGTTGTTGTTGATATGATACTGAACAGTAACATTGTCGCTGGTTGTGTCGATGTGGATAACTGCGTCTCCGCCAAATGTTGTTGTGCTGATATCAGTCTCGATAAGCGAAATCTCGTCGTTGTAGTTGAGGTTGCTGATCTTGACATAGTTACTGCTCTCTGTAGGTCTGTTGATCATACCGGCAATGTTGACGGTATATGTGCCTACAGCGTCGTAAACATAGTTTGCATATACGGTAATATCCTCGGTAGTAGGTACAGATGTAACACTTGCACCGCTTGCGTTGGTATAACCGTCAAACCTAAAGTTAGCACATGCAGGAGCAGTGTTTGGCAATGTGTAATCGCCGCCCTTGGTTACATACATGTAATCATAGGTCATGCCATTGAGTCTGTTCTTGAATGTAACCTTGATTTGGTTTGTGTTTAAGTCCTTTACAGTAGAAGTAACAAGGTCTGTGTTACCCTTTACTACAAACTCAACATCCTCTGCGGTAGCAAAGTACTTCTGGGCGCAGGTTGTAGTGTTGGATACATGAGAATACTTCCAGTTAACAGGTTTGCCTGCACCGGAATTGACGATAACGGTCTCGCCGTACTGGTACATACCGTTGGGGTGACTTCCGTCATTATATGCCTCGCCGTCAACCTTTACCTGGTACATCTGTGGAGTAATGTCGTACTGCAGAATTCTGGTTACCTCTGCGTCAACCTCCTCGACGGTGTCAAAGACAGAGCCCTCCTTGGAAATTGAGCCGTAGATGTTAACAGATGTGTACCATTTGTCGCCAAGGTTCTGGATAGCGGAGTCGATACCCGAATATGCGTCGGGGTCATCAGCCTTTGCCTTGATTTCGGCCTTGGCTGCCTCGAGAACCTCGGTGTTGCATACAGAATCAGCAAGTGTGTCTGCAAGTGCCACAATCTCGTCCTTCTCACGGTCGATGTCGTCCTGCTCGTTGGTAGCGTCGTCGCCTGTCTTGTAAACAGTCTTTCTTGTTACCTGGTCCATGCTGAGGTAAGGCTTGCTTGCCAGTGCATCGGCAAGAGCCTGAAGCGTCTTTGCAGAATACTTTCTGTCGGCAATGCCGGTAGCAAGATTTGCAGCGGCAGCGTCAAGAGCTGTAAAGTCAGCGTAGTACTTAAGTGCTGCGTATGCCTCGTTAAGGGCTGTAGCAAGTGCGTTAGCATCCTGCTCCTCTGCGCCGCCCTTTGCGTAATCACGGAACTTGGTATCTGAATAGTCGCCTGCGTACTTTGATGCAGCAGCCTGGTATGCAGTACGGAATGCTGCAAATGACTGGGTCTCGCACTTTGCGGCGTCGTTGTCATAAATGTCTTTGTATGTGCTTACCGCGTTCTTTAGGTTAGCATTTGATGCACAAGCAGCCAAGCCCTTACGAGCTGCCCAAAGATTTGTATATCTCTCTACGCAGCCGTTCTTGATAGTAACGGCGTCAAGATTCTCGATGTTGGTAAACTCTGCCTTTGCTGCAGAAAGAGCTGTGGTAAATGCGTTCCAGGAAGTAGTAGTGTATGTATTACCGCCTTGGGCTACAACCTGCTCACACTCTGCAACAAGGTCAAGAAGTGTTGTGATATCAATAATGTGAACATCCAGGTTGTAACCAACTGTATTGTAACCGTAGCCATAATATTCTTGGAAAATTGTCGGCTCGTAAGCCCAGTAGTAGCTCATTGACATCTTAAGCGCACCCTGAGAAGCACTGAATGTGGACAGAGTCGGCTTTGTGGTAGCTGTCAACTCATTTGTGGTAGGCTCCATGTGAGCTGTTGACTTTACAGTAAAGGAGTTGATACCATTTTTTACAACAGGTCCGCCGGCGAAGAGCCAGTTCTCGTTACCGTCGTTACCACCCTCGCAGGTACGCAGAGTATCAACCCAGTCGTAGTTAAGGTCGGTAATTAAGTTACCCTGTACGTCCCTACCGTAGCCGTTTGTTGCACCACCGATGTTGTTGAGCTTGATGGAGGTGATAGCATAGTCGATACCGCCACCATACGCTGACAATACACCGTTATATTTTTCTCTTTGCGCTGTGCTCAGCATTGCTCCGGACTGAGTTTTACTTGATGTAATCTCTGGTACAGCCTCTGCCTCAGTTGAAAGCAGTGAGAATGAATCCCACAAGGAATCATACTTTGTTGCACCATTAGCATAGTCCATCCTTGAATCCGGCAAATCATAAGTCACTTCGTCATGAGTTGTACGGAAGATGATAGTACCTGTGTTGTGATACCAATGAAGTCTCCACTTATCGTTGGAGTCACTGTGGGCGTGCTTCATATTATTCTCTACTTCAACACCGGCAGTAACCATGGTGCCGTCGGTTGTCTTTGAAAAGGACGGACGCAGGAAGCGGATAGCGTTGGTAATGTTCTTTACCAATGTCTGGTACTTGTTTACCTGAGCTAATACGGTGCCGGCGATGGATGCATCGATAGCAACATTCTCGTTGGCGATAAAGTTGTTTGCTGCAGCAACAGCCTCCTGCAGCACGGCGATATTTGCGTACTCGCTTGCCTGAGCTATGTACTGAGCAGAATCGTTGATGGCAGCCTCCATGGACTTGCCTGCGCTGGTAACCACTGCGGCAACATCAATGCGAAGCTTGGCAATGGCGTTATTAACCTGTGTGGTATATTCTGCAACCGATGTTCTGTTAGCCTCGGTGTCTGCAATCTTTTCGGCATCTACGCCGTAGTTAGCTACTGAGCCCCAGACAGCGTTCTTTACCGTGCTCTCGATAGACTCAAGATTAGCTGCGCTGTAGGATGCGGCAGTAAACATACCTCTGTTGGCAACAGCAACAGAAAGATTGCTGAGAGAAATCTCCAGGTCGGCGGTCTCCACCTTGCCTACAGTCTTGAGGTTAGCCTTGGCTGTGGTAAGAGCAGCAGCTGCGGTTTCAGCCCTGTCAGCGTCTGAGTAGTAGGGAGATACCGGGATGTTGGAAACGATGGTAACTGCTTCGTTGTATGCGTCTGCAAAATTCTGCCATGACTGTGCCTCGTATGAGCCGTCGGCATTACCGCGGAGCATGGTTGACTTGGACTGAGCAATAGCGTCGCCCAGCGCATCGTACTTTGAGTTATCTGCCTTAAGAACGTCTGCTGTCTTTGCAGTAGTGATTGCGTCTGTTCTTGCGGTAATTACGTCTGCAACATCAGATACAGCTGTTTCGTTGCCGGAATAATCGTATGTTGTCGGGTTAAAGGTTGTAGCTGCGTCGATTGCCTGCATAAGCTGCAAAGCACCGCCGTGAGAATAGTTCGCAATGTTCTGGAAAGTACCTTCGCAACCTTTCATTGCATCCAACAACTTCTTGTAGTTAAGTACATAGATAGGAGTGGTGCATGCTGCAGTACCCGTCTTATAGCTGTTGTAATCCGAAGAACTAGTACCACGGCAAGAATAGAAACCAAAGCTTGGGTAAACTGTTCTGTAACCCTCTGTGCTTGCCATGCTGCCGGTAAACTTCAATTCATTACCGTAGTATGTCTTGGCATACTGAGTGCCTAAACCTGATTTTGAAGTGTTATGTGCGTTGGAATAGGAGCCCTCAACCGTTGACATATTGAATGTAGTGCTACCGGAAAGCAGGAGCCACTGAAGGTCCAAAGTTCCACCTGTACCTTTCCATGTTGCATCGAGCTCCATTCCGTTCTTTGCGCCGAAAAGATAACAAGAAAGCTCTGTCATATTTACCTTCCAACCTGTGCCCTTCTTTTCGCCATACCAATAAGAGCATACCGGAATCATAGGTGTGGTATCGCCGTCGTAAAGCATAACTGCGTTAGGTGAATAGTGAATAATACCTTCGAAAGAATTGTAGCTGCTTCCACTTTCGTCATATTTGATTTGACCGGTGGTACCCATCTGGTATTCCTTTGCGTCCTGAAAATCAGTAGCGTACAGAATATTGACATAGGTCTTGAGATAATCTGCTTCTGTTATTTTGGTTGTATCAGCGGCACTCTTGCCATACTTACTACCCTTATATGACTGCCATGGGGTCATGCTGTTTGTTGCGTTGTTGAGAGCTGTAATCTGCTCTGTTATTCCTGTTGAGGAGCCGATATACTTGTATCGGTCGATCATACCGTTAAGCTTGACATAAGCCTCGTAGGCTGCCAGCATATTTGTATATACTGTACCATCCATCCTTTCGTCATACCGGTTCATAGCTTCCTCTGCGCTGGTGATGAGCGGGTCATCGGCAGCAACAGCCGCTGTAGCGACAAATGGTACTGAAGAAACGACCATCACCACTGTCAAGAACAGGGCAACGACTTTCTTCATAAATTTCTTTGTCATTAGAAAATCCTCCTTAAAAAGAATTTGTATGATAGGATACGGCATAGGTGCCTATTCTATTTTCATATCTGACCAATAGGTGGCCCAAAGGCCCCTAAATACGCCCATAATCGGCTCTACAAGCCGTTATAGGGAGATTCGGGCATACTATACCCCTTTATATACACACTCACTATAGCATATATTAAAATAAAAATCAAGGGAAATTGAAAAATTGTTTCAAAAAATATTTACATTTTGTTTACAATTATGAATAAGGATATTTTTTACACATTTTGGATAATGTAAAATTTAGGCAAAATCACACCTGTATATATATGGTTATAATATATAGCAGCGGCAAGATGCAAAACGGCACAGGCACAGCCGTAACATTTATTTTGCCGTGAATATACAGGATATTGCATAATTATGCAGATAATATAGTTGATATGCACATATATTCTGGGAAATATGCAGAATTATTTGTATTTTTATGCAAAATTTTACAAAAGGGCTTGAAATCGGGATACATAATGATATAATAGGTTACAGAAAACAAATAAGGAGCAATATATTATGGAAAAAAAGGACATCAAAAAGGTAGTACTGGCATACAGCGGAGGACTGGACACCTCCATCATCATCCCCTGGCTAAAGGAGAACTACAACAACTGCGAGGTAATAGCAGTCAGCGGTGATGTGGGACAGGGCACGGAGCTTGACGGCCTGGAGGAAAAGGCAATTGCCACAGGCGCCAGCAAACTGTATGTACTGGACCTGAAGGAGGAGTATGTAAAGGACTACATTTGGCCATGCCTAAAGGCGGGGGCAGAGTACGAGGAGTACCTGCTGGGCACCAGCCACGCACGCCCCTGCATAGCCAAGGGACTGGCAGAGATAGCAAAAAAAGAGGGAGCGGACGCAATCTGTCACGGCTGCACCGGCAAGGGCAACGACCAAGTCAGGTTTGAGCTGACCCTAAAGGCGTTTGCACCGGAGATGGCGATTATCGCCCCATGGCGGGAGTGGGACATCAAGTCCCGTGAGGAGGAGATTGAGTACGCCGAGGCACACAATATCCCGCTAAAAATAAACAGAGAGACAAATTACAGCAAGGACAAGAATGTATGGCACCTGAGCCACGAGGGACTGGACCTGGAGGACCCTGCCAATGAGCCTATGTACGGCAAGGAAGGATTCCTGGAGCTGGGAGTTGACCCGATGGCGGCACCCGACGAGCCTACATACATCAACATTCATTTTGAGCAGGGCGTACCCACTGCAATTGACGGCAAGGAAATGAGCCCGCTGCAGATAGTAGAGAATCTTAATGAAGTAGGCGGAAAGAACGGCATCGGACTGCTGGATATAGTAGAGAACCGACTGGTAGGTATGAAGAGCCGCGGTGTGTACGAGACTCCGGGCGGCACAATCCTGTACAAAGCCCACGAGATGCTGGAGATGATTACTCTCGACCGTGAGACCCAGCACTACAAAAAGCTGGTGGCGCAGAAGTTCGGCGAGTTGGTATATAACGGACTGTGGTTCACTCCTCTGCGTGAGGCGCTGTCGGCATTTGTTGACAAGACGCAGGAGACCGTGACCGGCGATGTTAAGCTGAAGCTATACAAGGGCAACATCATCAACGCAGGTATCACATCACCGTACACACTGTACGACGAGAACATTGCATCCTTTGGCGAGGACGGCGGAGCATACAACCAGCAGGACAGCGCAGGATTCATCAACCTGTTCGGCCTGAGCATAAAGGTGAAGGCGCTGCTGGACGCACAGAGAGGCGAGTAATAATACAGATATGAGGGCCGATAGTATCGGCCCCCTACTTTATAGGCGAAGGCAGATTGCAACCGATTAAGGCGTCCCTTAATGTGAGTTGTGTAAAGGTAGGCAAAATCGGTTATAACACGAGGTACAAATTATGGCACAATTATGGAAGGGCAGATTCAAAAAGGAGCTGGCAAAGGAGACCAACGACTTTAACTCCAGCATAAAGTTTGACTGCCGTATGTACGAAGAGGACATAAAAGGCTCCATTGCCCACGCAACAATGCTGGGAGCCACAGGCATTATCGACAAAAGCGAGAGCGATAGTATTGTTGCGGATCTTGGCAAAATACTGGAGGACATCAAATCCGGCAAGCTGAAGATTGATATGGAGGCAGAGGACATACACACCTTTGTTGAGGGGGAGCTGACGGCAAGACTGGGACAGACCGGCAAAAGACTGCACACAGCCAGGTCACGCAATGACCAGGTTGCGCTGGACATCCGCATGGTGCTAAAAAAAGAGATTGACGAGATTACCGCAGGGCTAAAGGGCTTGGTAACCGTACTGTGCAACAAGGCAGAAGAGAACAAGCAGACGATTATGCCGGGCTACACTCATCTGCAAAGGGCGCAGCCCATAACATTCGGTCATCATCTGATGGCATACTGCGCTATGATACTGCGGGACATTGACAGGCTGCAGGATGTTAAGCGCAGGATGAATGTACTGCCTCTGGGTAGCGGTGCGCTGGCAGGCACTACCTACCCTCTGGACAGGGATATGGTGGCAGGACTGCTGGGATTCGACAGTATCAGCGCCAACTCGCTGGACGGAGTCAGCGACAGGGATTTTTGTATTGAGCTGGCGGCGGCGTTGTCGCTGGTTATGGTGCATCTGTCCCGATTCAGCGAAGAGATAATTATGTGGTGCAGCTGGGAATTCAAATTTGTGGAGCTGGATGACGCATTCAGCACCGGCTCATCAATTATGCCGCAAAAAAAGAACCCCGACATTGCCGAGCTGGTAAGGGGCAAGAGTGGTCGTGTGTTCGGTGACCTGACCACCCTGCTGACGGTGATGAAGGGCATTGCCCTGGCATACAACAAGGATATGCAGGAGGACAAGGAGGCAATATTTGACGCAGTTGATACTGTAAAAATGTGCCTTAACGCCTTTACTCCAATGATAGACACGATGACCGTTCTGGCAGACAATATGCGCATGGCGGCGGCAAAGGGATTCATCAACGCTACCGACTGCGCCGACTATCTGGTTGGCAAGGGACTGCCGTTTAGGGACGCGTACAAGGCTACCGGCCAGCTGGTGGCGCTGTGCATAGACAAGGGGCTGACTCTGGAGACCTTGCCGCTGGAGGAATACAAGGCAGTATGCGACCTGTTTGACGAGCGAGTGTACACAGCCATAAATCTGGAAAAATGCGTGGCAGACAGGCTGGTATCGGGAGGCCCGGGCGTGCAGAGTGTTGAGGCGCAAATTGCGGCGGCAAGGGACGCTATAAAATAGGATACTATATTATAAACATCATATATACATAAAAAAGACATTGCACCGTTGGGTACAATGTCTTTTGTATTACATAGGTATCAGCCGATAATCTCCTTGAGTAGCTTGGTAACCTCGGAGGCGGGCGCCTTGCCCTTAAGGGCGCGCATACACTGACCGGTAAGGAAGTTGAATGACTTTTCCTTGCCGTCCCTGTACTCCTCAACAGCCTTTGGGTTGGCGGCAACAACATCCTCAACTATGGCCTTGATAGCGCCGGTATCGGACACCATCTCCATATTGTTGGCCTTGACATAATCGGCGGGGATAACATCGTCGTTAAACACGGCGGTCAGCACCTTTTTTGCTGTATCGCGGCTAATCTTGTTGCCGGCAACGAGATTGATAATCTCGCCCAAGGACTCCTGCCTAAAGCACATATTCTCCGGCAGGGTTTGGGTATCGTTTAGCAATTTCATAAGGTCGCCCATAATCCAGTGGGCGCTGTCCTTTGGACTATTGGTAATCTGCACGGTGGTGTCGAACAGATTTGCAAATGCCTTGTCGGAGCACAAAATCTTCGCATCATAATCGGTGAGGCCGTACTCGCCGACATATCTTGCCTTTTTCTCCTCCGGGAGCTCGGGCAAATTGTCCTTAATCTCCTGAATATACTCATCGGACAGCTGGATTGGGGGCAGGTCGGGCTCGGGAAAATACTTGTAATCCTGGGCGTCCTCCTTGCTGCGCATGGCGTAGGATGTACCCTTGCCGTCGTCCCAACGGCGGGTCTGCTGAACAACCTTTTCGCCGTCCTCGATAAGCTCGATTTGGCGTTGTGCCTCAGCCTCCACAGCGTTGTGGATGGCACGGAATGAGTTGATATTCTTCATCTCGGTACGGGTGCCGTACTCGGTACTGCCCTTTGGCATAACGGACACATTAACATCGGCGCGCAGGGAGCCCTCCTGCATCTTGCAGTCGCTGACTCCGCAGAACTGGAGGATGGCGCGAAGCTTTTCTACATACTCCACAGCCTCATCTGCGCTGGCAATATCGGGCTCGGACACAATCTCCAAAAGGGGCACGCCACAGCGATTGTAGTTAACCAAGGTGCTGTCCGTCCACTCGTCGTGAACCAGCTTGCCGGCGTCCTCCTCCATGTGAATTTCGTGGATACGAACTTTCTTTTTGCCGCCGTTGATGCTATCGTTAATCTCTACCCAGCCGTTGCGACAGATGGGCAAATAGAGCTGTGAGATTTGGTATGCCTTTGGCAAATCGGGATAAAAATAGTTTTTTCTATCGAACTTGTTGTACCGGGTAATCTCGCAGTTAAGGGCGAGGCCGGTCCTAACAGCAAACTCCACTACTCTTTTGTTGACCACGGGGAGGGTGCCCGGCATACCGGAACAAATCTCGCACACATGGGTGTTGGGCTCGCCGCCGAACTCGGTGGAGCAGTTGCAAAAAATCTTAGTCTTGGTGGCTAATTCAGTATGAACCTCAAGACCGCAAACAGTAACAAAATCCATATTGAACTACCCCCTTACACTAATTTTGGCTGCTGAAGATGAAAATCAGTAGCGGTCTGAAAAGCATTGCCGGCAGTGAGAATCGTCTTTTCGTCAAAGGGCTTGCCGATAAGCTGCATACCGATGGGCATACCGTCATTATCGAAGCCGCATGGCAATGCCAACGACGGCAGTCCTGCAATATTAATCATAACTGTGTATATATCGCCAAGATACATAGCAAGAGGGTCGGACAGGCCCTCGCCCATCTTGAGGGCTGTAGTTGGTGCCACAGGGCCCAGAAGAAAATCATACTTCTCGAAAGCATCGCTGAACGCCTTGCAAATAAGGCCCTTGGACTGCAATGCCTTTTTGTAATAAGCGTCAAAATAGCCGCTGGATAGCACAAAGTTGCCCAGCATAATGCGCTTTTTGACCTCCATACCAAAGCCTTGGCTGCGGGACTTAAAATACACATCATGGAGGCTGTCGCAATCCTCGGCCTTGAAGCCGTACTTGATACCGTCGAATCGGGACAGATTGGAGCAAGCCTCAGCACAGGCGATTATATAGTAGGTGGGGATGGCGTACTTAACTATAGGCATTGAGAATTCTTCTATCTCTGCGCCCAGGGACTTAAGTGTGTCGGCCGCCGCCTTTACTGAATCGGCAACCTGTCCGTCGATACCCTCGCCGAAGAAGTCTGTAGGGATGCCCACCTTAATGCCCTTAAGGCTGTCTGCCTTAATATCCTCAAGAGAAAAAATCTCGCTCTCCATGGAGGTGCCGTCCTTGGCGTCCTTGCCCTTGATAATATTGAACACAGCGGCAACATCGTCAACTGTCCTGCCGATGGGACCGATTTGGTCAAGGGAGGAGGCGTATGCGATAAGACCGTAGCGGGACACAGCGCCATAGGTCGGCTTGAGTCCGGTAACGCCACAGAAAGAACAGGGCTGACGGATTGAGCCGCCGGTATCGGAGCCGAGAGCCACAACACTTTCCCCTGCGGCAACCGATGCCGCAGCGCCGCCTGAAGAGCCGCCGGGCACACGATTGATGTCCCATGGATTCCTGGTACAGCCGTAATATGAGGTCTCTGTAGTAGAGCCCATAGCGAACTCGTCCATATTCAACTTTCCCAATGGAACCATATCCGCCTCCTTTAGCTTGCGGATAACTGTGGCGTCATAGGGCGGACGGAAGTTATATAGAATCTTGGAGGCGCAGGATGTAATCCTGCCCTTTTCGCATATATTGTCCTTGATGCCAATAGGCACACCGGCAAGGGGTGATGTGCTCTCCCCTGCGTCAATTCGCGCCTGAACTTCCTTTGCCTGAGTAATAACGGCATCCTCGTCCAGAGTGGTGTAGCAGGCGTATGTGCCGTCCTTGGCGCTAATGGACGCCATTACACTCTCTGCAGCCTCAACGGCAGAAATCTCTTTGTCCTTTATTCTCTTTGCAACCTCAAGGGCTGTCATCTCACAAATTTCCATAATAGCCCTCCTTAGTCAACTGTCTTAGGCACTACGAAGCAGCCGTCCTGGCTCTCAGGAGCATTGGCTGTGATTTCGTCAGGGGTCATGGACGGCTGAACCTCATCCTCACGCATAACATTGGTTACCGGGAAGCAATGGCTCATAGCCTCCACGCCGTCGGTATCCAACTCGTTGAGCATATCGATGTAGGTCAGTATATCCTGAAGCTCGGTGCCCACCTTGCTCTCCTCCTCTTCGGTAAGAGTGATTCGGGCAAGTGACTCTAAATATTTTATTAATTCTGGAGTAATTTGCATTTTATTTCTCCTACTGATTACTTTATTTCTACCGGTCTGCGCAGCTTGATGTGGGTCTCCCGCAGCTGCATTTCCGTAACAGTGTTCGGTGCGCCGAGGAGCATATCCTGCGCGTTACTGTTCATTGGGAATGCAATAATCTCTCTGATATTTTCCTCATCCTTAAGGAGCATAATCATACGGTCAACGCCCGGCGCCATACCTGCATGAGGCGGTGCGCCGTAGTGGAAAGCATTGTACAATGCGCCAAACTTTTCCTTAACAACGCTCTCGTCATATCCTGCCATACTGAACGCCTTAACCATAACATCGGGTCTGTGGTTACGAACAGCTCCGGAGGAGAGCTCAACGCCGTTGCAGACAATGTCGTACTGATATGCCTTGATGGTGAGTGGGTCCTGATTCTCAAGCGCGTCCATCTCGCCCTGAGGCATGGAGAACGGGTTGTGGGTGAATGCAAGATTGCCGTTTTCGTCCTTTTCGAACATAGGAAAGTCGGTGATATAGCAGAACTCGTATCTGTCCTTGTCGATAAGGTCAAGACGATTGGCAAGCTCTGTACGAATCTGTCCGGCAAGCTCATTGACTACCTTTGGTGTATCACAGATAAAGAACAGAGTATCGTCTGTTTGGAAATTGAATATTTCTCTCAATTCCTGCTTCTTTTCGTCAGGCAAGAACTTGTCGATAGGGCCCTTGTATGAACCGTCCTCAAGCACTTCGATATATCCCAGGCCCTTCATACCAATTTCCAGAGCGTACTTGAGCATCTTCTCGAACCAACCCTTGGATTGCTTTGCACAACCCGGAACATTGATACCTCTAACGGGTCTGCCCTTGAAGGCCTTAAACTCAACATCGCTAAAGAACTCTGTCAGGTCAACAATCTCCAGCGGGTTACGAAGGTCAGGCTTATCGGTACCGTACTTCATCATAGCCGCTTCAAACGGAATCTTGACAAAGGGCTTCGGTGAAACATACTTGCCGTTACCGAACTTGGTAAATGTGTCATAAAGTACATCGTCCGCAACCTCAAACACATCCTCCTGTGTAGCAAATGCCATCTCGAAATCCAACTGATAGAACTCGCCGGGTGAACGGTCTGCTCTGGCGTCCTCATCACGGAAGCAAGGCGCAATCTGGAAATATCTGTCAAATCCCGATGTCATAAGCAGCTGCTTAAACTGCTGCGGAGCCTGGGGCAAAGCATAGAACTTGCCCTCGTGCTTACGGGACGGGATAATGTAGTCACGGGCACCCTCCGGTGATGAACAGGTAAGAATAGGGGTGTTAATCTCGGTAAAACCGAGGGATGTCATCTTTTCTCTAAGGAAAGAAACAACCTGACTGCGGAAAATAATATTATCGTGCACAGCCTTGTTGCGCAAATCCAAAAAACGATAGGTAAGACGAAGGTCCTCTCTGGTATCCCTGCTCTCGTCAATCTCGAAAGGAAGATTCTCTGTGCAGGGATTGAGAATAGTCAGCGTATCAACCTTAACCTCAAGCTTTCCGGTAGCAATCTTCTCGTTTACGGTATCATCATCGCGCTTTACTACAACGCCCTCTACAGAGATAACGCTCTCCTTTTTTAGGTGATTGATAAGGTCGCCGTCATTAACAACTACCTGTGTAACGCCATACTCGTCCCGTAGGTCGATAAAGGCAACGCCGCCATGGTCACGGATTGTGGCAACCCAACCGGCAAGTTGCACTCTTTCGTTCAAATTATCCAGTGTAAGCTCATTACAATTATGTGTTCTGTATGCCATAACTCTAATATCCTTTCGGCAAATTCTCCGGTGGATACAAAAATCCACATTAACGCTATGTATTATAGCATACAATACACATAAAATACAATATTTATTTTATATAAATTATAGAATAATGCAAAAATATCCTGCGATTTCTCGCAGGATATTTGGTAACTATTGTCAAATCACTTGGCATAGACAGGATTGCTCCGCCAACATAACCGGTACACTACTTTACCACTGTATGCATTGAATACCGATAGGGCTCCAGATGAATAATGCCGTCAGTGATACTGTCGCCAAAGAAGGTGTATGCTCCGTTCCACTCCCGACCAACAGGAATATCCACAGCACAATCGTCCAGATTGACGGCAACCAAAGCCATACTGTTTTCGTCGCTACGGATGTATGCAACTGTTTTGTGACGGCAGAATACAGGCTCAAAGGAGCCCTGAGCGAACACATGGCAGCCACGCCTAATCTCGCCCAAGCGTCTGTACCACCTGTGAAGCTCCGTATTGGGGTGCTCCCAATCCATACAAGCACGATTGAACGGGTCCTTCATACCCTGCATACCTATCTCGTCCCCATAATAGACAGACGGTACACCCGGCAAGGTATATTGCAAAAGCGAAGCAATCTTCATCATCGAAACGCCCTTTAGATAATTTTGCTCACTTAACCTATTATGCTCATACTGCCAATGCCTGCCGTAGCCGTCTGCATTCTCACCGGCAAGACGGGTGATAGCGCGCTGGGTATCATGAGTGCCGATATGATTCATCAACACATCGGTAACCTGGGGAGGATAATTCTCCACAATACTCATTACCGCATCAAAAAACGCGTCGGCATTGCCCAGTCGGACATAATTGAGAATTGCATCGGCAAAGGGATAATTCATAACCGAATCCAGCTGGTCGCCCATAAAGTACCTACGGCGCTGTCCGTAGGCAAATTTGGTGGTAGCATCCTCCCAAACCTCGCCGATTATGATGGCATTCTCATTTTCTTCCTTGACCGCCTTGCGCAAGTCATCAAGAAATATATCCGGCAATTCATCAGCAACATCGAGCCTCCAACCGGCAACTCCACAGCGCATCCATTTGCGCAATATGCCGTCCTTGCCGCAGATATACCGGCGATAGCTCTCGTTCTCTTCTACAATCTCCGGCAACAGCTTGATTCCCCACCAGGAATGGTAATTGTCCGGATAATCAATGAACTTGTACCAATCGAAATACGGACTGCTCTTGCTGTTATACGCACCGACAGTATCATAATTTCCGTATAGATTGAAATACTTACTGTCGCAGCCCGTATGACTGAACACGCCGTCCAATATGACAGAAATGCCATATTCCTCCCCTGCCACCTTGCACAAATGCTTAAGGTCGGACTGAGTGCCCAGCAGAGGGTCAATACGCTCATAGTCGGCAGTGTCATATCTGTGGTTGGAATTAGCCTCGAATATAGGATTCAGGTATATGCAGCTAACCCCTAAATCGGCAAGATAAGGCAATTTTTCCTCCACGCCCTTTAGGTCTCCGCCAAAGTAGTCGTTGTTCCAGATGCCGTTCATCTGTTCCTCACGCCAATAGGGCTCCTCGCCCCAGGGACGCATAACTCTGGTTGAGCGCACTCCTCTTTTTTTCTTACCGGAATTGTAAAATCTGTCGGGAAAAATCTGGTATATAATGCCGCCCTTGAGCCAATCGGGAGTTACAAAAGAACTGTCATATACAGTCTGCTGAAAGTCGTCCCCGTCCGGTGCAAAGTCACCGATACCGTGCCCTACATTACGAACAAAGCTTTTTCCCCAAGGGGTATCAAGTTCAAAATGATACCAGTAAAGTCCCGGCGTTGTGGCAGAAAAATGAAGCTCCCAATACTCGTGGTCGTTGCCACACATACCTGCCCAGAACATATTGTAATATGTTGGCGATTCGTTCTCCTTGGCAACCCAAAGAACGGCACAGCTGCAATTCATTGAGCGAGGAACGATGATGCGAAGCTTTACAGGCTCGTCGGTGGCAATGGCTCTAATCTTGTCCTTATATTCAGTTTTTCGAGAATTAAAAACTGTCATAGCATTATAAAAAGTACGGACGACCCCTGGCCGTCCATACAAATATTACTTAGATTTCTTGGTTGTCTTTGCAGCCTTTTTTGTTGCAGCTTTTTGAGCTGTTGGGGCCATAGGGGCGGTCTTTTTTGCGGTCTTAGGCTTTTCCTGCTCAAACTGAATGGGCTTTGTGTGCCAAATGCCGTTTGCATAATCCATGATAGAACGGTCCGCAGAGAATATACCGGCTCCGCTGATGTTCATAAGTGACATCTTTGTAAAGCTCTCGGTATCGGCATAAGCCTTGGAAACAGCGCGCTGAGCCACCTGGTAATCCTCAAAATCCGCAAGTGCCATATATGGGTCACTGTTAACAAGTGATGAGTAAACCTCGTCAAATCTCTTGCCGTTGATACCCTCGCGAATAAACGAGATTGCATTAGCCAGCACCTCATTGTTGTTGATATATGCCTGGGGATTATAGCCACGGCGCTTGAGGTTCTCAACCTCGGGAGTCTTCATACCGAAGATGAATATATTATCCTCTCCAACAGCGTCATAAATTTCAACATTGGCGCCGTCCATTGTGCCCAGAGTAATTGCGCCGTTGAGCATAAGCTTCATATTACCGGTACCGGAAGCCTCTGTGCCGGCAAGAGAAATCTGCTCGCTGATGTCGGCAGCAGGCATCAGCACCTCTGCCAAGGATACATTGTAGTCCTCCATAAACACAACCCTAAGCTTGTCGTTTACATCCGGGTCGTTGTTGATAACCTTGGACAGAGCGTCGATAAGCTCAATAATTTTCTTTGCCATATAGTAGCCGGGAGCTGCCTTGGATGCAAAGATATATGTCTTTGGGTAATATTCGGCATTAGGATTTGCCTTGAGCATCTGATACTCGGCAATAATATTTAACACATTGAGCTGCTGTCTTTTGTACTCGTGCAGGCGCTTAACCTGTACATCAAAAATGGAGTCGGGGTTAATATCAACACCATTTCTCTTCTTGATAATCTTGGCAAATCTAACCTTGTTTTCGTGCTTGATACGAGCAAGGTCGGCAAGCACCTTTTTGTCATCCTTGTAATCGCGAAGCTTGAGAAGCTCGTCAGACTGAGTGATGAAACCGTCTCCAATCAAGGAGGTAATATACTCCGTAAGTGATGGGTTTGCCTGACAAATCCAGCGACGGAATGCAATACCGTTTGTTACATTACAAAACTTTTCCGGAGTGAGGGTATAAAAATCGTTGAATACTGTATCCTTGAGTATCTCGCTATGAAGAGCCGATACGCCGTTGACGCTGTGGGAGCCGGCAACACAAAGGTTTGCCATACGAACAACGCCGCTGGACACAATAGCCATACGCTCCACCTTGTCTGCATCGTGGGTTGCAGACCATACATAAGCACGGAAGCGATTGTCAATCTCCTTGGTAATCTGGTAGATACGAGGGAGAAGACGGGAATAAAGCTCCTCGCTCCAGCACTCAAGAGCCTCCTTCATAACAGTATGGTTGGTATAAGCGACTGTGCGAGTGACAATTGACCAAGCCTCATCCCAGCCGTAGCCACACTCATCCAGCATAATACGCATAAGCTCGGGAATAGCCATAGTGGGGTGGGTGTCGTTGATATGAATTGCCACCTTGTCGGGCAGATTGTCCAGAGTACCGTACTTTGTGAGGTGGCGCTGAATAATATCCTGGATGGATGATGATACCAGGAAGTACTGCTGACGAAGACGAAGGGACTTGCCCTCCGGCGAATTGTCGGCAGGATACAAAATTTTTGTGATAGCCTCTGCCATAGCAGACTGCTCCATAGCCTTGATATATGACCCCTGATTAAACAGAGCCATATCCAGCTCGGGCTTTTTGCTTGCCCACAGGCGAAGACGGGCAACGCCCTTGCCCTTGCCGGACACATACATATCGTACGGAATGGCAACAACCACATTAGCGTCCTTATGATTCACCTGGTGATAATCTCCGTCCCAGCTGTCCTCAATATAGCCCTCAAACTTGACCTCCACTGCACGCTCCTCACGCGGTACAAGCCATACATCACCGCCGGGAAGCCAGAAGTCAGGCAGCTCTGTCTGACAGCCGTCAAACAATTTTTGCTTAAAAATACCGGCCTCGTAACGCAGAGAATAACCCATGGACTGAAATCCGTTGGTAGCAAGTCCGTCCAGATAGCAAGCTGCCAATCTGCCCAGACCGCCGTTGCCAAGACCTGCATCGGGTTCCTGTTCGTACAGCTTGTCAAGGTCAACACCCATTGAGTCAAGAGCCTGGTCAAAAATCTCTGTCAGACCTAAATTGTAAAGATTGTTCTTCAGGGAGCGACCCATAAGGAACTCCATGCAGAGATAGTAAATCTGCTTGGAATCCTGTCCCTCGGCAGCGGTACGGAACTCGCTGTTCTGCTGGGACATACGGTCCCTGATTATCATGGACACTGCCTTGTAAAACTGCTCATCGGTTGCGTCCTTTACAGATACACCGAAAAAATGAGACAGCTTGTCAGTGATAAGCTTCTTTGCTTGTGTTACAGAAATTGTAGATTTCATACAAATCCTCCAAAATATAGTGCTTATTTATTAATTTTTGATGTATTGTTTGTACATTATACACTAAAATATGCCATTTTGCAATATATAATAACGAATAAATACTAAGATTTGCGTCCCTTTTTCAAAAATTTGCCCAAAACAAGCATTGCCAATTCCTTAATTGGGCCAAGATTGACTGCAACCATAACAAGGAACAATCCTGCCTCGATGGCATACATTGCCACACCCGACTTGAAATACAGCATTACAACACACTGCAAAGCCAAAATAAGAGTCTGTAATATAAGTAAAGGAGGATTCAGCTTTACCTCAATATATTTGCGGGTATGAATTGCCCGCGCAACAAATACCACCACAAAGGCAGCCACTGTGGCAATAGCGGCGCCGTTGGCACCGATGCGAGGTATCAATATCAAATTAAGCACAACATTTGTACCGGCGCCAGCCAATGCGGTTACCATAGCCATAACCGACTTTTTTTCCGCCATGTAGATTGAACCCAAAAAATTGACAAAGCACGAAAAAGAAGTAGCAATAATCAAAATCGGAACATACTGCCACGACTCAAAATATGAGGGGGCGACCAGTATTTTTGTTATCACCTGGCAGCAAAGAATAAGGGCTGACGCCACAGCAAAAATTCCGCCGGAATACACTCTGATTACCTTGGAAAAGAATGTGGCTCTGCTGTCACTGTCGTACTCCTCCACAGCGGACAACTGCCACGCATCTATGAATATGGAAGAAAACATAACCACGAAATTAGGAATCTTGGAGGCAGCGGTATAGAGTCCGTTGGCAGATGAGGAAATGAAGCCGGTAACCATATATCTGTCCGACACATTGACAATCCACCAAAGAATGACGGTGGGCATCATGGGGATAGAATACTTCAGCATCTCCAACTTTAAATTTTTGCTGACCCCCTTAACCTTGACATATCGCCACAGCCTGCAGGTAACAAAGAAAAAGCAGATGGAGCAAAAGTCGGAAGCAATGATGGCAAAAATATATCCCTTAACGCCCAAATGCAACGGACCCAAAAACAGAAGATTGAACGCCAGCATGGTAGCGGTGGTCAAGATTCCGTCAATGGCAAATGTCTTTACATGGCCGCAGCCTCTGACAAAATTCTGGCACAGCTGTCGGGTACCGGATGTCAGCACAAACACATATATAAATACAATATAGTCACCCAGCCTGAAATCATTGATGGTAATAAGACTGACCGGATATGCAAACAGCAGGAACACGGCAAAGCCCTTGATGGTGGTGCGAATACCAACGGTAAACACATCGCTCTTGTCGCTGGCTTTGTCCAGAGAATAGCGCAATACGGCACTATTGATTTGTAAAAATACAATGGGAATCAGCACATTTGCCGTCTGCTGTACCAAATCTGCAGAGCCATAGTCAGCCGTACCCATCATACGGGTAACAAAGGGCATAAGCAAAAAGCTCAACACCTTGGATGAGAATGTGCCGATTGCAAATATTATTGTGTTAACTGCCAGTTTTTTATACTTATCCAAAACTCAAACCTCTGTATCTGTGTGTTACCGGTACTCCCACTTGCCCTGAGAAAATCCCATTACATTGGATGACGAGGTGTACATACCGCTGGCAATATACACTGCATCACCGTTCTCTGCCTTTTGGCCTATAATAAAATCGTACTCTCCGCCGTGGAAGATATTAATATGCTCTGTCTCCTTAACTCCGGATACGGACAACATAGTCTTTTTTGTCTTTGTATTCATATTATACTCCCGCATACGGTATGTACCGTCATTCAGGGTAGCGTAATACAACTTATTGGCGTCCACTATGGGGTAGCCGTTGGGTCTCACATTGTAAAGCAGGGTCACAGTCCTGTCAGAGCCGAATTTCTTGCGTATAAGATTGTAATCGCCGTCATTCTGCCTTTGGTAATAGTAGAGGAATCCGTCCTCCATAGTCATATATCTTATATCGTCGCTGTAGGTATCCGACATAAATGGGGACGCCTCGTCCCTGCCATGCTTGTCCACAGTTAAAAAAGAATACTTGCTGCCATTATCCTCTGCAAAAAACACTCTATCCAGTGATATGCCCACAAACTGCAGTTTGCCCGTGGAGTCATACAGTTCTTTGGAAGCGCCGGACTTCAGGTCCATATAGCACATAGTATTAAGGCCGCTGATGTAATAGGCGTCATTGCCGTAGATATAAGCAAAGTCCACATCATCTGCCAATTTTTTTGCGTCGGTGGTACCCCTCTCAAGAGAATAAAAGCACCCGTCCGTTTTGTTTACGAAATACAGGTAATCACCCACAAGATTAAGGCACGCCAGAGTATCCTTTGTAGGATAAGAGATTGCAAAATCCTCCGTGGAGGGAATAAAGCGGTATATACCTCTGTCCTTTGCCAAATTGTAAATATACGACGGGCTGGTAGCAATACTTCCGCCGCCCAGTAAATTACCCACAAGATTGCCCTTGCTGTCGGCAGAAAATTCGAACTCTGACGAGTCAAGGTAATCAAAATAATCGGGCTGAGTAGTAGTTGTTACAGGGGCAACGGTGGTGCTGTCCTGCTGCTGAGGGGAGTCAACATTGACCTTTCTGTTTTCCAAAAAAGCCACAACCTGGCCGGCACGCTCCGGCAAAATCAACGAAAAATCAAAATCCGGCTTAACCAGCTTGATGGTACCGAAAAAGGTACCTACGCCGATGACTAATATGCCAAGTACGGACAAAAGGGTTCGGCGAGCTTTTTTTCTTTTTCTCTTTTTTTTGCGCTCTTTACGCATTATGTCCACATCATTATCAAAGTAATCCTGTCCCATTACCTAATCTGTCCATCTCCGTAAATAAGATATTTTGTGGTAGTCAACTGGGATATACCCATAGGTCCGCGAGCGTGGAGCTTTTGGGTAGAAATACCAATTTCTGCACCCAAGCCGAATTCGCCGCCGTCGGTGAATCTGGTGGATGCGTTTACATACACCGACGATGAATCCACACATTTCATAAATTTGTCGGCATTGTCCATATTGGAAGTAATAATAGCCTCGCTGTGTCCGGTGGAGTGTTCGTTAATATGTGATATTGCCTCATCAAGTGTATCAACGGTTTTTACGCTGATTTTGTAATCCAAATATTCGGTGTAAAAATCCTCCTCACTTGCAGGCAAAATACCGTCACAGGCAGCCATGGCTGCGCAGTCACCTACCATTACCACATTCTTTTCGTCCAGCCTTGCCTTAATTACAGGCAACGCCCTGTCGATAATCCTGCTGTTGATTACCAAGCTTTCGCACGCGTTACACACGCTGATACGCTGGGTCTTTGCGTTATATATTATATTTGATGCCATATCAATATCCGCACTGTCATCAACATATATGTGGCAGTTGCCCGAGCCGGTCTCAATTACCGGCACGGTGGAATTCTGTACAACAGCCTTGATGAGTCCCTTGCCGCCGCGAGGAATCAGGCAATCAAGATAATCGTCCAGGTGCATCATATCATTGGCTGACTGACGGTTGGTGTCGGCAACCAGCTGGATAACATCACCGGGAAATCCGACGCTCTCCACGGCATCGCGCATAACCTCTGCCAAAGCAGTATTAGAATTAATAGCCTCCTTGCCGCCGCGAAGAATAACTGCATTGCCGCTTTTAAGGCACAATGCCGCCGCATCAACGGTTACATTTGGCCTGGCCTCAAAAATAATACCGATAACGCCAATAGGCACGGTAACCTTTTTTATCACCAGACCGTTATCCTTGTTATAGGTGGACACCACCTTGCCGCAAGGCTCATCAAGTGATGCCACATTCCTGACGCCGTCGGCAATACCGTCAATGCGCTCACTATCCAGCATCAGCCTATCCAGTAATCCGTCGCTCAATCCGGCGTCCCTGCCGTTTTGCATATCAACGGCATTGGCAGCAATGATTCTGTCTTTATTATCCAATAAAGCGTCCGCAATAGCCAGCAAAGCAATATTCTTTTTTTCTGTAGTAACCTGGGACATAAAGGGCATGGTCGCCCTTGCGCTTTTGCCCATATCGGTAATGGTCATACTATTTCTCCCTTGGCAAAAAAAGTGTGCCTACACTCTCGCCGTCCAAAATCTTATATATCCTTGTGGGCTTTTCGCCGTTAATAATTGTTACCGGGATACCTGCCGAGGTGGCAATATTCGCCGCAGTAATCTTTGTGGCAAAGCCTCCGGTACCCAAATCGCCGGCGCCGCCTGCTATGCGTTCTATCTCCGGAGTAATCTCCTCAACGCAGGTAATCAGCTTTGCGTCGGGGTTTGTGTTGGGGTTACTGTCATACAATCCGTCGGTGTCCGTGAGCATAATCAACATATCCGCCTCAATAAGCTCGGACACAATAGCGGACAAGCAGTCATTGTCGCCGTTGCGAAGCTCCTCAATAGACACAGAGTCATTTTCGTTAACAATGGGTATTGCGCCGTATGCTAACAGTTGGTTGAATGTATCAATAAGGTGTCCCCTGCTCTCGTCCCTTTGCAACGCATCCGTAGTAAACAGAAGCTGAGACACAACTACCCCGTATTCGCCGAAAAGCTTATCGTACAAAAACATCAGTTCTCCCTGTCCGATAGCGGCGGTTGCTTGTAGTTCCTTGTCCTTGCCGGGCTTTTGGTTAAGTCCCAGCTTGCCGACGCCTATAGCGATAGCGCCGGAAGAAACAAGCACCACCTCGTGTCCCATATTATGCAAGTCTGCCAGCACGGAAACCAATTTTGCCATACGGGCAATGTTGGTCTTTTTTGTATTACTGTGGGTCAAGGTGGAGGTACCAACCTTAACTACAATCCTTTTTTTCTCAAACTCTTTCATACAAAAGTTCCTCATCTATAATAATCCAAATTACATTATAACACAGTCTATATCCCGTTGCAAACAAATAATGAATTTTTGTACACAATATGGCAATAATGATTTTGTACACAAAAAGGAGTGACAATATGACAAAGAGAAGTTACATCAGAATCGCCTGCTATACCGTATTTGCACTGGCAATACTTATGGCGTCGGTAGCCATAAACACCAGGAATATGAACACCTACCGCAACGAGCTGGAGCTGAATTATCAACAATCGCTGATGGAGCTCAGCGAAAGCCTGGATTCCATCAGCACCGACCTGACAAAGGAGCTGTACTCAAACTCTGCCGGCGAGATATATGATATAAGCCGAGACTTGTATGCACAGTGCGCAACGGCAAAAAATGCAATCAGCCGATTGCCCGCACAGCAAATGAAGTTGGGCGCAACCTACAAATTTCTGTCCCAGGCAGGGGATTACGCCCAATTCATAGGCAACAAAATTGACAAGGGTGAAAAAATTACAGACGCCCAGCACAAAAGCTTGAACTCACTGCTAAAGTATTGTCAGCGCCTGCAGGAATCCATAGACGATATGGTCAGCATAGTAGAAGCCGGAGGCGAAATCACCTCGGGCGAGGTAAACTCAAAAAACATTCGCAGCATATCAACCCTATCCGACGGATTCTCCAATGGTGCAAAAATTTTTGACGACTTCCCCACTCTGCTTTACGACGGTCCGTTTTCTGACCAAGTGCTGAACAAAAAATCCGAATTAGTAAACAACAGTCCTGTAATCTCCTCCGACCGGGGCAAAAGTATAGTATCCAAGGCGCTGAATATCAATCCCGGAAGAATCAATTACGAAACCGACGAAAAAGGCCGTATTCCCTGCTTTACCTACAAATGCAGTCGATACACGGTATCTGTAACAAAGCAGGGCGGATATATACGCCAATTACTGTATTCCGGCGGTATAACCAAAAGCGAAATATCCGAAAAGGAAGCATGTGGACTGGCGCTCAGCCACCTAAAAAACATTGGGTATGACAATATGGTAACCAGCTACTATGCGGTAGATAACAATGTATGCACCATAAATTGTGCTTACCGAAAGAACGGCGTAACCTACTACAGCGACCTGATAAAGGTGGGCGTATCCATGGCTGACGGTGCTTTGCTGACTGTGGATGCCAATACCTATCTCACCAACCACAAACCCCGTACTCCGTCAAAACCGAAAATCAACAAGTCACAAGCACAAAAAAGAGTATCAAAGTACCTGACGGTACTGTCCTCAAAGCGGTGCGTAATACCAAAAGAAAGCGGCAAGGAGGTACAGTGTTATGAATTTACCTGCCGCAGTAACGACACCGGTGAGGAGGCTCTGGTATATATCAACTGCGACACAGGTGACGAGGAAGATATTATGCTGCTGCTAAAGACCGATAACGGCACCCTTACAAAATAAATGAATAATAAGAAATAATCGGACAACACTATCACTGAAAGGATGATATATATGAAAAAAGCAATAATCTGCATCTTATCAATCTGCGTAATTGCAGGAACAATGGTGGCCTGTGGCAAGAGTAATAACAACACCTTGAACAGCACCACATCAACTACTACAACAACATCTTCAACAAGCGCTACAACCAAATCCGGCACAACCAACAAGGCAGAAGAGGCTGCCACCGATATGGCAACCGAAGCCAAGGACAGAGCCGACCGTGTGGGCGACGATATCGGTGAGGGAATAGACGATGTTGCCGACGGTGTTGGCGGAGCAGTTGACAAGGCAGGAGACGCAGTATCCGACGCAATGGACTAAAACGAAAGGACTTGTACGAGGTGCAGGTCCTTTTTACATAAGAAATATGGAAAATCGATGGATTTTTTTGCCAATATGTGCTATAATCCCCTTTGCAGAAAAAGTGCAAAATGATTCGTCACCGGCATTCACGCCTTAATGGGTGCTACTGACGATACACCTTTTCTACTAAATTGTATAATATGTATGAGGTGATTATTTTGAGCAAAAAGCAATTTAAGGCAGAATCAAAAAAACTACTGGATATGATGATCAACTCCATCTATACCCACAAAGAAATCTTTTTGAGAGAATTGATTTCTAACGCAAGTGATGCAACGGACAAGCTTTATTTCAAGTCCTTGACCGACAGCAGCATCAACGCAGACAAGGACAAGCTTACAATTCGTATCGACCTGAACAAGGAAGACCGAACCATAAAAATCAGCGACCACGGCATCGGTATGACAGCCAAGGAGCTGGAGCAGAATCTGGGTACTATAGCAAAGTCAGACTCCTTGGACTTTAAAAAGGCTAACGCCGACAACAAGGACGCCGGTGATATTGAGGTTATTGGTCAATTCGGTGTAGGATTTTACTCGGCATTTATGGTAGCAGACAAGATAGAGGTTGTGTCCAAGGCATTGGGTGCTGAGGAAGCCGGCATTTGGACCAGCAGCGGAGCAGATGGCTACACCATCAAGCCCTGCCAAAAGGATGAGGTAGGCACAACCGTAATCCTGCATATCAAGGCAGATACCGAGGACGAATCATACAGCGAATACCTGGAGCAGTATCGTATCCGTGACCTGGTAAAAAGATACAGCGACTACATCCGTTACCCAATCGTGATGGAAATGACATCCCAAGTACCCGACCCCGACAATGAGGGCGAGTACATAACCGAGATTAATGACGAAACTCTCAATTCCATGGTACCGCTGTGGCGCAAATCCAAGAGTGAAATTAAGGATGAGGAATACAACGAGTTTTACAAGTCCAAATTCTATGACTACCGGGACCCTGCCCTGGTAATCCACACCAAAACAGAGGGCCAGGCTACTTTTGACGCCCTCATGTTTATACCCGAGAATGCACCCATGGACTTTTACTCAAAGGAGTACGAAAAGGGTCTGCAGCTATACTCTAACGGTGTACTTATTATGGACAAATGCGCTGACCTGTTGCCGGACTACTTTAGCTTTGTAAAAGGCTTGGTGGATAGCGCCGACCTTAGCCTGAACATCTCCCGAGAGGTACTCCAGCACGACCGTCAACTAAAGATTATAGCAAAGGCAATAGAGAAGAAAATAAAAAACGAGCTGGCAAAAATGCTGGCAAATAACAGAGAGAAGTATAACCGATTTTTTGACACCTTTGGCACAAATATCAAGTGGGGCATATATGCCGACTATGGTATGAACAAAGATAATCTAAAGGATTTGGTGATGTTCAAGTCATCCGTTGGCGACGACTATACAACCCTTAAGGAATATGTGGAGCGTATGGCGGACTCGCAGGAAAAAATATACTACGCCTGCGGCGACAATGTTGACAAGATTGCTATGCTGCCACAGTGCGAGGCTGTAAAGAACAAAGGCTACGAAATTCTGTACTTTACCGATGAGGTGGATGAATTTGCAATCCAGATGCTGATGGAATATGACGGCAAGCAGTTTGCCAACATCTGCAAGGACGACCTTGACCTGGACACAGAGGCAGAAAAAGAAGCAATAAACAAAGCTAACGAAGATGCAAAAGACCTGCTGGAAAAGATGAAGTCCTACCTTTCCGATGAGGTAAAGGAGGTAAAATTCACCAACAAGCTGGGCTCCCATGCAGTATGCCTTTCTGCCGAAGGCTTTGTCAGTCTGGAAATGGCAAAGGTACTGTCCCAGATGCCCGGTGCCAACGACAGCGTAAAGGCAGAGCTTGTACTGGAAATCAACAGCACCCACCCTATTGCGGAAAAGCTAAAAGTCGTTGACGACGACACTCTGAAAAAGTACACCGATATTTTGTATAACCAAGCCAGACTCATCGCAGGACTGCCAATCGACAATCCTACCCGATTGGCAGATACAGTCTGCGATCTGATGTAACTACAAAGGAGCAATGCCCAAGGCACTGCTCCTTTAATACTGTAATCGCAAAAAAAGAGCAACCCAATGGGTTGCTCTGATTTTTGCAATAATTCAATTATGCCTCTGCAGGGGCGTCTTCCTTCTTTTCTTTCAGAAGAACGAACTTCTCCATCGGGAAGAGAACTACCATCTGTACAAAGCCGGCAGCAAGACCTGCAATTGTTCTTGCAAGAGGCTGCAGCCATGCCCAAGGAATCTTTGCCATAATACCTACAAGCCATCCCTGGAACCAAGTAGAGAACAGAATAAGAGCTATCATAAGTACAATGTATGCTGCAAAGTTGTACCATGGAGCGTCTGACTTGAATGTTGTCTTCTTGTTTTGATAGAAGCCGTAAATGTTGGCAATAAGGTTTGACAGGAAGAACGGAAGCAAGTAACCAAAGGTTACAATACCGCCGGCAACAACAGCACCGTTAACAATAGCCGAATCGCCAAGAAGGTTACCGCTTGCATCAACTACATACTTTGCAACCTGCTTTGCGCCCTCTGCTGTGGATGGGTCAAAAACTACATTCGGGTCAAAAATGCCCTGAAGAAATCCCCATACAGGTGTTGTTACCTTGTCAAATACAAAGGGAAGCACATTAGCCAGTACCAACTGAATGATGGTAACAAGACCGGATACTACCAAAAACTTGACAAGCTGCCAAACAGTTTTGATAAATGAGCCTTTTTCCTCTGCGGCACTGTCAATGCCGCCGAGACTGATTTTTTTCTTTTCGTCTGCCATAATTTTACTCCTCAATTATGAATTTTTTTGACGATATCATTATAACAACAAATCAATACCAATGCAACATATTTTTCTGCAACATTTTCAACACAACATCACATAGAAAATAAATATTGTTACTTGATTATACTTTTTAAACGGTTTACTATTTTTTTAATTATCGTATTGTTTGTGTATTTTTCTAATGGCTTGATATATCCAACTTTCTTTGCATTTTTAAAATACTTTTCGCGCTCTCTCAAATTCCCTAATTCTTGCTAAAATTTTATGCATTCTTTTGGACATATCCCCTTGCTCTCTTTTTTGTATTTTGTCTTCGTAGCGTTCCATTTCTTTGATTTGATCGCCTAATTCATTATCAACCTCAACTATTGATGTCGTACCATCAGCAAATTGATAAAAAACCTTCATTTGAGTATCCCTTTCTGTCCTGGCAAGACAGACGGATACAAAAAAAGACGCAACAAAAAAGAGGGTACTTAATCTGACTTAAAGCCTATATACAGCTTGTCCATCAGTTATGTATCCGTCGTTTCTGTACGCGTCCAAAAACACCAGATTTAATTTTTTAATATTTAAGGAAATCCTTATGTATACCACCAGCACCAGCAAAAAGGTCTGGTAGCATATATAAAGATTTTCATAATAAAATCCTTACACTTCTTTATATTACATTTTAATATTTTTTAGGCTATTGACTTATTGAAAAAAATAAAAAAGTGCCAGGATGAAATGACATAATCATTGTCATTTCCATTCCCGGCACTCTTGGCACTCAATTGGGATATATTAACTTTTAAGCTACAGTAATCTTCAATGAAAACTAATCACGAACATTATCACCTTTAACGAAAACAAGAAGAAACTTATCATAATTCTGCAACAATTACTTTGATGTCATCATTGTGAGCGGATAAAGTCTTGTTCCGCTATCACCTGCAAGAATAATACCTTTCATTCTGTTATCTCCTTTAGGATTTGCTTTTTATGCTATTTTTGTTAAATACTTTAATTATCATATTTTTTACATACTTAAACTCATCTGTTTTAAAATATAACAAAATTATAAATATGTTTGGTAATATCGCTGTAATAATAACCGAAAACATAAATGTTATCCAATTCAGTTTGGACATTACAAGACTTGTAATATAATAGTTTATAGCACCTATTGTTACTACAACAAACAAATGTTTAAAAAATATTAAATAAAACTCACCTGAATTTTTATCAAACAAAGGTTTATATACTAATAAAGGTCTGATAAATGTTGGAATAATACCCGATACTATTGTTCCAATATAAACACCTATAAGTCCGACTTTTTTTGCTAATAAAATTGAAATTCCCAAATTCAATACTGCTTGTATTATAGGCAAATATTGATCCTGCTTGAAAACTCCAGCAGCGGTTTTCATGTTATTAAGCGGAATTCTTTGGCCAACAATATATGTATTTAATATTATTAGAACAACTACTTCAAAATCAACAACATATTCATTGCCCCACATAAGAGCTGAAAAAGGCTGAATTAATGAAACATAGGCTATTGCACAAAATCCGTACATCCAAAAATCAACAAAATCATATATCTTATAAATTCTATACTGATATTCTTTGTCAGTAGTTGCACATAAGTTTCCTAAACTACCAACAATATTATTAAAGACTATTGACAAAAATGTATCAACCGTACCCGTAACAAGCGTGTAGTTGGAAATTAAACCAACTGTTTTTACACTAATAAATGATGAAATAATAATATTATCAGTTTGATTAACAGCAACCTCTCCAAGCTTATGCATCATTAAAGATTTTGTATTAACAAATAGGCTCTTTTTCGTCTCTTTGTCAAGTCTTTTTACATTTTTATCCTTTAAGTAAGGATAAAGCTTATTAATATACAACGAAGCAAAAATTTTACCGATTAATTGAACCAAAATTTGAACAACTAAATATACAGTAAATGACTCAAAAACAAACAGAGCAATAATCTGTAAAATAGTAGTAATAATTGTAGTAACAGTATTTATATTATTAGTAATGTATCCTTTTTGTTCTGCATTGTTCAAACTATATTTATAAGAAACAAAATAAGAAGATACCGTATTAAACAAAAACAAGAGATAATAAAAAACTAATTCATTGTTACTTAAACCCTTTGCATCTTTAATTAAGTATTGCAAGAAGGGCAATAACATAACACCGATAATAGATACTACAAATGCAATAACTCGGTACGCTTTTTTGTACACTTTCATTATTGACTTAATTTTTTCAGTATCATTTTCTGAAACCGGTTTATAAAGGCTGTAATTCATTGCTGATGATATACCAAGTTCAGTTAATGAAAGAACACTTAAAATGTTCATATATAATCCATTAATTCCAAGATAAGTAACACCAATAGTATGAATAAACGCCCACCTTGATACAAATTTCAAAATTGTAGTAAAAATAGTATTCCCGTATCCCCAAATGATATTTTTCACTACCATTAATTTTCTCGATTTATTATTTGGACTCATTATTTCACCTAAATAATATCATAATTTTTTTTATAAAATCTCTATGTGTAACAGAATTATTATTTTTACAAATCTTATAATATTTTTTAAACTCAGATTTATTTCTTTCTGTATATGAGTACTCTAGATTTATTTTATTATAAATCCTGTCAACGTTTTGCAAAATTTTCTTCTTGTCCCCAGTAGACAATTTCATACGGTTTAAAGTTTCAATAATAACATCCTTGTGCTCATTATTCCTTTGAATCTTTTCTTCATATGTTTCATTAATATGAGACATGCTATTTTCATACACTACATAATTATACAAAGGGACATTCAAAAAATGTCTTTCATAATAATAGTACATTGGTAGCAATAATTGCCAATTTTGTCCACGACGGTATTCATAAATATCTCTTTCAGGATTTACTTTTTCGAAGGCAGATACACGAATCATATGGCAACCTGAGCAAAACATTGACTCTTTCTTTAATAGCAATTTAAATTGGTCTTTTTCACTATTATGAGGAAAAGATAAGCTCAACAATCTTTTTTCATTATTATTGTAAATGTAGGCATCACTTGAAACAATCGCACATTCTGGATGTTCTGTCATATAATTAACGCGAAGTTCAAACGAATTCGGTTCGAAAAAATCATCAGGATCTGCCCAACACAAGAATTCCCCTGTAAAAGCCTTTAACCCTGTATTTATTGCTCCGCCGAGACCTTTGTTATCTTGATAAATATATTTTACTTCATACCCTCTTTGCTCTAATTTTTCCTTGTTTTCAAGAAGCACATCTTCTGTATTATCATTAGAGCCGTCATTTATTAAAACTATTTCCAAATTATCATAGGTTTGATTCAATAACGATACAAAAAACTTTTCACATACATCTGAAATATTGTAACAAGGAACTAATAAACTTACTTTTGGATTACTCATATCTATTACCTTTTTATTATTAAATTAAGCTTTGTTTTTTTATAAATCATAGAATTTTTTATATTCGTAATAATATCATTACCATACCAATTTTTATCAATATATGCAAAATCATTATTACAGAACTTAACGAAGAAATCCTGTCTATGAATATTTGGTTTTACTGAAGAAGTAGCTGCAGATTGGCTTTTAATTGCCAAATCATAATCTATTTCTTGAACGACATATTTATCCTTGATTTCCTCAAATAATTTTTTACCTTTTTCTGTGTTCACAAAAATCATTGACAAACCTTTATCATCATCTTTTAATTGTGATTTAACGGTATTCGGTTGCCAACAATCCGCTAAGGTGAAATCAGAAATTCTAATTTCTTTCTTATATTTACAAGCATAACAGGATGGACGCAATATTGTGTTATCAAGGAACAATTTAATGAACAGATCCTCATCAAGTCGCTTTGTATATTTTTTCTTATCGGTATCAATTTTCATCGAGAAATAGTGCCAACCATATTTCTTATCTCTAAACGAAACATCCTTGATATCTGCGCCATTTGCTCTATATTTTAGATACTCATTCCAAACATTTGGTGAAGGAACACCGTGGCAAATAATATCTTGTGTAAACAGATTATCATTTATATACTTACCAAGATATGAATACAAACCTTCAATTTGACAAGGAGTTCCTGTAAACAAAACTTTATTTCCTGCTGTTAGCAGGTCTTTAGTTTGCTTATATGTATCTCCTATTTTGCTTTGAACATACTTTGAACCACGAAGTTTACTTAATTCTTCGATAGTATCAATTTTAATATGTTCAATTTCAAAGACATCATTGAAAGCTGCACCAAATACGACTCCGTCATTAGCAATAATACTTTCTGCAATAGGAGTGAACATACCACCGGATGAACTATTTCTTCTTACATCTTGATTACTGTTATATCCGATATATGAAGTTGGTTTGTTTTCAATTACACTTTTATTAACTGACGGACACACCTTTTGACACATATTGCAATGAATACATTCTTCAGTATTAATATTTGGATACCAAAAGCCTTCATTATCAGTATCCATAGTAATACAATTCTTAGGACAAGCGTTATAACAAGCATGACATCCACAGCAATCTGATTTTTCATCCAGAAAATCTACAAAACCAGAAACTTTGTTGTCTTCCTTGATTTTAGGTAATTGATCGAATGATTTTTTTAAGAAATGATCTGTTTTTTGTTGAAGAGTTTTTATTGCATCATCAACATTTGAAAAATCAATATTGTCAATGTCCTTTTCAATTTTATTAAAATGTCTGTTTTCCATAGAAAATGTTTTGAGCAAAGTATCAATTCTTGAACTCATACCTTGTCCACCATTTTCAATTCTATCAAACACAACAAATGGTGTATGCATAATCAAAGAAAATACGCTACCATGAAATGAATCGGTAAATACCATTTTGGCATTATGAATCAAATAAATAAAGTGTGATGGATTAACAACATAATGTTCAGGTTCACGCAAATCAAAAATGTTTATTACTTTACAGTTATTTTCTTTTGCATATTTGTCAATGAACCTTCTGTATTTATTTGTTTCATTACCTAAAAAATATGTAAACACATAAGGTACAGAACAATCAAAATTAGGCATTTCTTCTATTCTTATCCACTCGTCCTTTGGAACACAAAGAGTTGGATCTGCGAGAACAGGAACATCACGACCTGTAAGCTCTTTGATAATCGCAGCACCTTTTTCTTCACGAACAGACAAGGCTTCAAAGCCATTGATCCATTCAGTATACAAAGGTTTGACATATTCAGGAAGCTCAGAAAGCCCTATACTTGGTGCCAATGCAATACGCTTGTTCTTTGGTGCAAATGACAAAAAATACAATCGAGAGGTACTTGGATATGTGGGATTCCAAACTTGATCAGAACCGGCAATAAAATAGTCATAACTATCCCAAACAGCATCGTTTTCATTTTCAAAGTTCAATTCGTTTTTAGAAATATGCAAATTCTTTTTTGTAAATTCATCAAATGATTCGCTTTTAGCAACAAGCAAATCTTTAAAGTCTGATTTTTTTGCAAATTTAATAGAAGATAAAATGCCGTCTCTTGAATTCTTGTACAAATATTTAGTTTTAAATCTCGAACGCAAAACATCAACCATGTATGATGGTAAAAATTTTGCTAACTCAGTTTTCGTATTTTTGGGTTTAACAATACCCCTACTCCGTGTATTTACAACTACGGTTTCAACATCAAAACCTTTATTTTCAAGCAAATATTGAACAGCATAATTCTGCAACTTGTTGCCATAATTATTATCAAAAAGCGTTACAATTCCAGCCTTCACTTATAAATCTCCTTATTATCTGATTTTCTTTCTCACTTTGTACATAAGTTTGGGACTAATATTGCATAATATTAATTTTATAATTGTGCTACGAGTGCAATCTTCTGATTTTATTGCAGATCTTGTATATTTCTTAACTTCCTTTGAATATAGCTCGATATTAGTTGCATTATCTTTTGGATTTTTAAACATATCCATAATGATTATCATTAATAATTCAACATATTGCTTAATTGCAATATTTACTAAATCCGGATAGTTTTCTTTGCATATTTCAACCAAACGCCAATAGGCATCCTTACCACTTAATATTCTTTTATCAAAGAATGGCTTTCTTGTAGCACTAGATTCTGACTGAACATAATGATAAAGTGGTTCAGCTAAAAAGTAAGCTTTGCTTCCTTGAAGCATAGCTTCACATGCAAAAACTGTATCCTCACCAAGATGTAGTGAAGTATCAAAACGAATATTTTTAACAATTTCAGCCTTATAAATTTTTGACCACAAAAATCTATTTGTTGGCATTATAGAATGCTTAATGGCATCCTTTATTGCTATTTCCCCATTTAACTCTGAATGAACAACCGGTACTGATGAACCATCTGCACTGTCAACTGTATATTCAAATAGCACTACATCTGCAGTTTCTCTTGTAATAATATCAACAAGCTTTTCAACAGCATTTTCTTCAAGCATATCATCGGCATCCAAAAACATTATGTACTCGCCACTTGCTTTTTCAACGCCAATATTTCTAGCTGATGACACCCCTCCGTTTTCCTTATGAAAAACAGAAAACCTTTTGTCTAATTCTGCAAACTTGTCGCAGATTGCACCACTCTCGTCTTCAGAACCATCATCAATAAGTACAAATTCCAAGTTGTTATATGTTTGCTCTCTTAAACTATTTAGTGCATCGTTAAGATATAGTCCAACATTATATACTGGAACAATAATCGAAACTAATGGATTCATAAATATTCCTCTTTATATTATCTTAAAATTAATATTAAACGCATACATAAAATCAGACAAAATTGTATGTAAAGCAGCATTTTTCGTTCCATAGATATTAACATAATACTTAAAATCTCTAATTACTAATTTCATAAACATATATAGACTTTTATTCTCATACATTCTAACACGTTCATCAAAAAATGATATCATAACATTTGTAAAGCAAATATCATCTTGAGACATTTGAAACTTGTACTGATTAAGCAAAAATCTATGTGCATCTGCAATTTGTTGTAGTGTATCAATCTTTTTCTGACGATCTACTGCTAATGCATTTTTTCTATTATACCTTCCCAACGAAGCATTTTCACCATGTACTCTGTATCTAAAAACAGGCACATTTAAAGTTTTATTTTTTCCTAAGATTGAAGCTACTGTATTATAAAACCAATCATGGCCTAAATATAGTCCTACCTCAACATTATGATTTTGCTCAACAACTTCCCTTCTAATACAAACAGTACAACCTCTAATAATTGAATTGAAAGCAAGTTCTTTATAACTGTGATCAACAAGTTTTCCATCTGACATATTAGGAAATGGAACATTTGTTAAATTTGAAATATCATTTCCTTCTCCATCAATAATCACACAAGTTGATGATAATGCCATCAATTTGGAATCTTTTTCAAATTCAGCAATCATCAATTCAACTTTATCTTCACGCCACTCATCGTCTTGGTCAGCTAAAAAGACATAGTCGCCATGTGTATAATCAACTGCTTTAAAAAAGTTTTTACTAAACCTTAAATTTTTTTCATTTCTAATAATCTTCCAATTTTCTAAATTGTGTTTTTTTATATATTCTTCAACAAGTTCAATTGTTCCATCGTTCGAACCGTCATCCGTCATGATAACTTCATCAACTGATCTTGTTTGTGTTCTAATAGATTCAAGTTGATTAATAATATATTTACTACCGTTATACACAGCCATTGCTACAGAAATCATATCTCCTCCAAAACTATGCTTCGCCAAAATGGCTGAAACTCCAGTTCCACACTACCTCATCTACTCCATTTGTTAACTCGTATCTAAAGTATAAGAAATACAAAAGTATTACCGCAAATGTTGCAATCAAGCGCATATTTTTGCTTAACGCTTTTAAGGTCGCTGGATAATAAATAATTAAAAACATACTCGTATATTGTGTAAATCTATTCAAATATGCACTATTCATCGTAGTAAGAGTTAAAATTGCATTAAATAACATCAGGTTTAGTGCAAAGCCATTGTCCTCAAAAAATCTTTTTTTATCTTCAACAAATATTAATAATATAGCTGGAGCGAAAGAAACAACTACTCTAATTGGATTTATTTGTCTATCAATATATTCCAATGCGTCTTCATTTGTTGTGTCAGCACCCATAAAATCAAAAGCAAAATCAAAAAACAATGGTATTAAAACGGCACTGATAACTAATAATAACACTTGTGATTTATTTAATTTTCTATGTGACAATAATAAAACCGGTATCATCATAAGAGCAGATTTATGAAACAAAAAAGCAATAAAGCATATTAAAACATACTTTAATATCCAATTGTTTTTATTAACTCTTGCAAAAGCAAAAATTATTGATGCAGCCATAGCTTGCCTTACACCATTAAACGAAAAAGTCCAACCAGCAATTAGTACATATATCAATAACATTATCGTTATGTCATTATTGTCAAATTTACTAATACCGTAAAATACCAATGCTGTTGTTATTATACAACTAAGCAAAATAACAGAAACACCATCATCCCACACATATCTCGCAATAAAAGAAACTAATTTGAGTCCAGGTTCATCTAATGCTTTTATTGACTCTAAAACATCATTCCACTTATAGTTATATAATTTATAATAACCACCGAAATCAGTACCAACATAGTATCTAAATCCACCAACAAAAATAAATATAAAAACTAAAATTGGGTAAAATATACCGTAATGGTTCTTATATCTAATTGTACCATCAGAAGATACTCTTTCCGTTGGTATTGCTCGTGAGTTGACAAATTGTGCCGATGTTCCGAAGACAAGCACGGCAATTATAACACCGTAATATACTATCATTATTTATCTCCAGTTTTATGTATATACTTATAAACACAGTTAGGAACTAACCCTTTGATTATAGGAATTATAACACGAATCATATTTTTTTTAGGCATATTAAACCACTTATAAACATTTTTGATAACTCTCGCTTCGTTCTTTCTACTTTCAAGAGTTCTCCTTGAAATTGCATTTCTATCATCCCTCATAGAATACAACGGCTCTTGAATATTAAAACCAACATAACCAGCCTTATACATACGAGTCCATAAATCGTAATCTTCTACACGCTTGTATTTCATTGATTCACTATATCCACCAACAGTCTTTATTGCCTCTGTTCTCATCATACAGCCCGCATGACAAAACTGAGAACCTTTAATAAAATTTTCTTTTGATGGCTTTTCACGATACATTATTGTTCTGTAAACACCACATTTATCATAAAGATTCATCAAAGAACTAACAATGGCATACTGCGGATTATTTTCAAGAAAGTCCAATTCTTTTTCAAATCGCGTTATATCACAAACATCATCACCATCCATTCTGGCAATGTATTCGCCTTTTGCGATATCAATACATCTGTTAAGTGTAGGAGCTAATGTGAGATTCTTTTCATTCTTAATAACTATAATTCGAGAATCCTTTTCTGCTAATTTCAAAGCTACCTCATATGTGTTATCTTTTGAACAATCATCACACATAATTAATTCCCAATTAGTGTAAGTTTGATTAATAATACACTGAACAGCTTCTTCGAGAGTTTCTGCGCAATTATATATTCCCATAATTACGGAGACAAGCGGTTTATTTTCCATATTATTTCCTAACCTAAGTTATATAATTTCTTTAATTCGCATAACACGCTAATATCTGTAAACGGCTTTACAAGTTCTACCGCATTTTGACTAAATGGATGCGGATTATCTAAAACCTCAAGGATTTTTTGTGCATAAGCATCTGTGTCCTCTACCGGAACCAAAAATCCATTTTTACCGTTTTCAACAAGTTCTTTATGACCTCTATTAATTGAAGCCACAATTGGTTTTCCGCAAAGCATTGCTTCCATAAGATTTAAGGGCAAGCCTTCACGGTAACTGCAAGCTACAAGAACATCACAAATATTCATATACTTAAAAATCTCTGTGGTATATCCAAGTAGCTCAATATTATTCTCAAGTCCAAGCTCAGCAATAAGTGTTTTATGATGTTCAAGTTCCGGTCCGTTACCTGCAATCAACAGCTTAGCATTAGGTAGCTTTTCAACCACCTTTTTCATTGCTCGAATTACACTCTTTTGATTTTTATTGGCATTTAATTCGCCAACATTAAGAATTATTGGAGCATCTTGTGAATAGCCTAATTCATCACGAAGCTTAGCCTTTTCCTCATCTCTCATCACATAGAACCTTGTTGAATTAGCACCTACTCCGTGCATATATACTACATTGCAATAAAATTTCTCTGTTGCTAATTTATAGTCCTCATTAGTAATTGTAATGAGTGTGTCTGTAAATCGTGACATTGATTTTTCAATCGGATAATAGATTAACCAATTCTTCTTTGGTGCGCCGTCATAAAAATGAAAACCGTGGGCTGTGTAGAAAACCTTAGTGCCATTCTTCTTACGATACTTATTTGCTGCCAAACGAGTTACCATACCTCCCATTGGAGTATTGGTATGAATTATCTCATACTCGTTTTCTGCAAGCACCTTTGAAAGCTCTTTATACGCTTTAATGTTTCTTGTGCTAAACGGGGAGCGGTCAAACGGAATATTATAAACCTTATCCGCATATTCCATTGCAAGACCGTTCTTTTCTGCCAAATTGTCCCTTGCAGCAACATGAACCTCATATCCGTTATCATGAAGCATTTTTGCAAGAGGCTTATGGAATTGGGCAATATGACTTTGTACTGTTGCAGTTAATAATACTTTTTTACTCATAATAATCACCAAGGAAGGATGTTGTTAATTAGATAATAAAATTTTTCCAAATACATTCTCCTTTTTGTTTCGTTGTAATTCACTATTGTAATACCAAGTTCATCAATATCAGAGTTCATGTGCTTAATTAAATCATAATGCGGTTCGTCTTTAATTCTTTTCTCTAAAGGTAATGACAAAAATAATTCCATTATCAATCTATTATTATACGGAATGGTAATGTCATAAGATACTCTGTGCTCGCTAGTTATTACTAAACCACCCCATGAACCATATCGAAATTCCCACAAATACATATCGCTTGAATCATAATTATATATTTCGTTAAATTTTGTTTTATTTATATACTCCTTAAAAATCCTTTCTGTCAATTTTTCAGTATATCTGTTATAACTGAAAAATTTGTACATAGAAGTCATTTGACGAGGACGTAGTCGTTTTGGCATCTTTTTTAATCCAAATTTTTTATAGTAATTTGCCCTACCAATCTCAGAAACCCATGACTTTACTTCAACATCAAATTCTGAAGTATCCATAAAATATATTCGTTTCCTAACATCGTTTGGATTTACTATACCTAAATCGCCTAAATTATGTTCCATAATCTTTGTAATTTTATTCAAATTTTCAAAGTCATTATCATTTCGCGAAACAACATAAGTTTTATGCTCAACGCCTATTTTTTCAGCAATTGTTTTTGCTGCCTTTGAATCAGGAATATCGCCATCCATTGTGACATAACTATAATACTTAAATTTATCATATAGCCCATTTGTGCAAGCAACTGTTGCTTTGCTGTCCATTCCACCAGTCATAGAAATAGCTGGTTTAGACCATTTCTTTGATATCAATTCAATATTTTTGTTCATTAACGAACCAATTTTTTCAATAGTTCTGTTATACTCATTTTCATTACTATTATTAACTAAATCACTCGAAGGATAAAAACGTATAATATCGCACTGACTGTTTTGCATATTAACGCGAACAAAAGTATTAGGAACTAATCTTTTAATTTCATCGAATTGTGAAATGTCTCCAGGTAAAAAAATACCATACATCTGCCAAAAACGGTATTTAGTAATTTTCTGAACATATTTAGATCTTTTTAATTCGCACAAATCTCCAATTAGTTGTGAATGAGAAGTTAAATAAAAATCTCCTCTAACAAAACCATAGTAATTTGCCTGCATACCAGCACAGTCTCCGAAAATTTCAACTCCATTCTCGCTAATTATAATTATAGTAAACACGCCTGTCCATTCATTCATATACGAAATTCTATCATTGCTATTTGCATATTTATTCAAAATCTCATTTTCGTCAATTAATCCATCAAAGGGATTGTAAACATGTCCAATCAGTATAATTATTTCTTTTTCTGTTTTGACTTTAAAAACTTTTACTTTTTTGTCATTAGATAAAGTATAATTTCCAATTTTTTGAACATTCCATTTACCATAAAAAGGGAATAATTCATAATTAACATTTGCATTTGTAAATAGAAAACCTCTTGTGTATAAGTATTTTTGTAACTCTTTATTTTCTGAGATAATCTTTTCAACATCAAATCTATTGCTCATAAATTACCTCCGTGTTATTCACTATAATTTCAAACATTCTCTTGTTGTTATTCTCACCCACAAAGCTATTGTGCGGTGTAATAATCACATTGTCAAAATCCCATAATTTGCTGCTTTCCTCAAGTGGTTCTTCTTCAAAAACATCAAGAACTGCACCTGCAATTTTGCATTGTTCTAATGCGGAAACCAAATGGTTTTGATTTACAAGCTTGCCTCTTGCTATATTAACAAATACCGAACTGTCTTTCATAAGGCAAAACTTTTCATTATTAAAAAAGCCTTCGTTATCACTTGTTAGCGGTAATGTCAACACCACAATATCGGCTGTTTTTAACAGATTATCTAACTCATCAATAGGATGGATTTCTTTAAAATTAGGATTATCACTTGGGAACAAATCTACGCCGATAACATTTGCGTCAAACGCGGAAAAACGCTTTGCAACCTCACTGCCGATACTGCCTGCACCGACAATGAGTACATTTTTGTCGGTTAATTCTAACAAACCTCTGTGCTTTTCCCATTTATGCTGCTTTTGATTTTTATAGAAAAATCTCGATTGCTTGTATAGTTGCAGGACTCCGCATAATGCAAACTCAGCCATTGGAGCAGAATAAACGCCTCTTGCGTTCAAAATCTTTATATTATGCTCCTTGATATAATCAAGTGGCACTCTGTCAAGACCGGCTGATGTTAGCTGAATGAATTTAAGGCTTTTGAACTTTTCTATAGGAGTATAAAGAAATAATCCGTTACATACCACAGCCTCAATATCGCTCACATCAAATTCAATAGGTACTCTTTCGTCTTGAACGAAGGTTACCTCGTAGCCAAGGGACTTAATATGTTCAATTTGCTCTTCTGTGTACCCGAACGCACCTGTCAAAAGTAATTTCATTTGTTAGCCTTTATTGTTTCTATTATCTTCTCTGTTTGTTTATGTTTTTCATTAAAATAATCAATCGATTGGTCTTCTATGTAATTTTCATACTCCCTGTTTTCGGCAATGCCCTTTGTCATAATATTTTCAAATTCTGCGACGCTGTACCTTGTCCAATCGCAAAAGGCTCTCGCCAGAATAACCATCGACGAGCCAAGTCTGTAATGCTCGCACAAAATATTTTCTGCCGAAAGGAGATTGTCGCAATTAACCTTGCCTACGCCGCCTATGCCGAATTTTATGTTTTTTGATTTTAGCTTTGATACAATTTCGTCAACCGTTCCGTCTGTGTAAAGCTCGAACATAAATTTTTTGTGCTGGCTCAAATGCAAATCGTTCAGCCCGATATAGATTTCGTCAATACCATCGAGCTTTATCACTTCGTCAAGGCACATCCGAGCCTCATCGGTTTCCAAAAGGAGGACGGTTTTTGCACCTTTACCCACAAGTCGAATAAATTCCTTTACCTCATCAACCGATTTCCACATCGGGAGCATTATATAATCCGCACCTGCCGTAATTACAGATTTAATCTCTTCTTTTGAGCCGTCATGAATCGGATTAACTCTAACAAGGAGCTTTGACTTGCTGATAGCAGCTCTAACATTTTTTACATCTTCAACCGTATGATGATTCTTTACCGTATCCAGTCCACCCTGACGCTCATCCTTGCCGATATATTCCATATCAACAAAGATTCTATCAACGCCTGCTCGCTCGCATGCTTTTGCATATTCGGGGCTGTTTGTTATGTAAAAGTATTCTAAAGCCATAATTATACCGTTTCGGTCTCTTTTTCCTCATCAACTACCAGAGTGGCGCCAACATTAACATTGTCCTCATTCTTTAGGACCTTAATTACCGTTGTAAGCAAAATTTTTATATCCAGCCATAACGACATATTGTCAACATACCAGCAGTTGAGCTCGATTCTTTTGTGCCATTCTACATCTTTTCTTCCGTGCACCTGTGCCCAGCCTGTAATGCCCGGGCGAACATCAAACATGTGCAATTGCTGTGGAGTGTACTCACTGTATTCCCACGGATGATATGTAAGGGGAGGACGAGGACCCACAAAGCTCATATCCCCTTTGATAATATTGAAAAGTTGTGGTAACTCGTCAATACTTGTGGCGCGAATAATCCGTCCGACTTTAGTTACTCTCATATCATCGGCGCCACTATACACACCGGTGCCGATATGTTCTGCGCCCTGACACATGGAGCGAAACTTATATATCTTGAACACATTGCCCCCAAGGCCGATTCTGTCCTGCAAGAATAATGCAGGTCCCTCCGACTCCAGCCTTACTGCAATTGCAGTTATTATCATCAATGGCGAAAGCACTATCACTGCTATAGAAGCAGTAATTATATCCAAAAATCTTTTTATGTACTTATACATTCTTCTCCCCAATCACAAACCGGTTACAATACGCCCATTTTAATACTTATAATTAATTATATAATATAACAAACCATCGTCCATGTCAATAAATCAAACACATAATAGGGCAAAGCCACTGACAGAATTATACTCGTAGTCTAAAAAATGCATGTTAACGATAAAATTTTACGATTTGTAATTTAAACTTCAACAAAATAGCTACAAACAAAAATAATCGTCCGGGGGACGATTATTTTGCTTCCAATAATACACCGTGTGCTATGCCGGGAATACTCCGGCCCTGCTTGCTGGAGGTCGGGGACATCAATGCGCCTGTTGCCACAAACATCACGCGCTTCAGCTCCCGGGTTCTCAATCGCTCCAGTACATAAGAGCAAAGCACAGAAGCGCTGCAGCCGCAACCGGAACCTCCGGAGTTCACATCCTGCTCCTTCAAATTATATATCATCAGTCCGCAGTCATTATGCTTGGATTTGATATTCTTGTTATAATCCTTGCGTAACAGCTGATGCAATAGCTCGGTACCTGTATATCCCAGGTCTCCGGTGAGTATCATATCATAGTCGTCGGGGCAGGTGTCCGTATCATCCAGCATTTGGCTGACGGTGCGGGCTGCTGCCGGCGCCATTGCTGCGCCCATATTGTTGGCATCCTTTATACCCAAATCGGTAACCGTACCAATATGAACTGCACAAATATTCACGCCATTGCCATCCCTGCTGACAACGGCAGAGCCTGCGCCGGTTACCGTCCACTGAGCCGTTGGCGGTCGCTGACTGCCATACTCCAGCGGATAACGGAATTGTCTCTCGCTGGAAGCGAAGTGACTGCTGGCACCTGCCACGCAAAGGCTTGCGCCTGCGTCAATCAGCATAGCCGAATTGCACAAGGTCAACGCCATGGTGGAGCATGCACCGTACATACCCACAAAAGGCACATTAAGATCCTTGATGGCAAAGCAGGAGCCCACGCATTGATCCAACAAATCCCCCGTCATAATAAAATCCACATCTCCAAGGCTAACGCCTGCTTTTTGGGTAGCTCTGACAATCGCGTCCTTTAGCATTGCGGACTCCGCCAATTCGTAGCTGTCCTCTCCCATATCGGTATTGTCAAATACAGCGTCAAACTCGCTGCGCAAGGGACCCTCGCCCTCTTTTTTGCCCACAACTCCGGCACTGCCTATAATCACAGGCGGGCTATCAAAAAAATATGTCTTACCTTTTTTGTTCAAAAAAATCACCCTGTATTATTTTGTCCTATAACTTACAAAATAAAACAGGGTAAAACCGAATTACAGTCTAAATATCCGTTTGTATATAGTTTTGACAGCAACCTCGTCAATAATGTTAATGATACCTGCATGAATAATGTCGGATGATATTGCAAGATAAACTGTTTTATTGCCCATAACTTCGCCCCAAAAAAATACTTCATAATATATTAACATAATATTCGGCTATTTTCAATATACAAAAATAAGCTGCAATTATTTGCAGCTTAATATCTATCTTCTTTTTATTACATTTACCATAAGGTCGCGGATTTCGTCATGGCGATAATTCGGTAACGCCTGCTCAAGCATATCAATACATCCGCCCACAATAAATGTGACCTTTAATACCTGGTGATAATTATTCTCCAGGGACAACCCGTTCGCTGCACAAATTGCATCAATAAATTTTCGCTTGAGGGTGCGCACGGCATTGTCAAAAATCACGCTGTTGCTCAACTTAATCACATATTCCATATACCCCTCCAGCTCTACCAAAAGACTATCTACAGTATCCTCCGGCGATGTGGCTACCCGAGTGTAATCGATATGCTCCACAATACCGAAAATACGCTCGCAATATGAATCCACTAATCTCTTGTAGCAATCGTCGATACCTGTATAGTGGAGATAGAATGTGCTCTTGTTAATATTTGCCCGTCGGCACAGCTCCACAACAGAAATACTGTTAACATCCTTTTCGGACAGCAAATCCAAAAAGGAATCGAATATGGCTTTTCTCGTTTTTATTATCCTCTTATCCATAACACTCCAACTCCGTAAATATTGTTGATTATACCACATTGAGGATAAATTTGCAACAAAGACAAAAATCAGAAAATGTAGAAAAGCAGAAAAAAGATATTGTAAAAGCAAAACTTTTATTGTATAATTTTTGTGTATATTAATATATTGGAGGCTTAAATATGAGCGAATGTTGGCTTAAAGGCAAAACCGTTGTAGTTACCGGCGCGTCAGGTGGTATGGGCGCAGGCATTGCTGCAACACTTATCAAAAAGCACGGCTGCACCGTAATCGGCGTAGCAAGAAGCGAACCGAAAATGCTAAAATTTATCGAAGAATTGGGCGCAGAGTATGCAAGCAAATTCTCCTACAAGCTGTTCGATGTATCGGTTAAGGAGAATTGGGAAAGCTTTGCAGAGGAGCTAAAGGCAGACGGCACAAAAATTGATGTACTCATCAACAACGCGGGAATCCTGCCTAAATTCAAGAGATTCGACAGATATTCCTACGAGGAGATCGAAAGAGCAATGAACATCAACTTCTACTCTTGCATCTACTCCACCAAGACACTTCTGCCCATGATTCTTGAGTCAAGCACACCGGCCATAATCAATATTGACTCATCGGCAGCGCTGATGACTCTTGCCGGAACATCAATGTACTCTGCATCAAAGGCAGCCCTCAAGGGATTCACCGAGGCTCTGCGCACAGAATTCCGCGGCAAGATGTATGTGGGTCTTGTTTGTCCCGGATTTACTAAGACAGATATTTTCCGTGACCAGAACCAGTCAGAATCCAACGACAAGGGCGCAAAGATTATCAACATGATTTCGACAGATTGCGACCTTATGGTAAAGATGATTATGTTCGGCATCGAGAATCAGCGTCCGATGATGGTACACGGTATCGACGCTCACGCAATGAGCATCTTCAACAGACTGCTCCCTGTTGCAGGCTCTGCTATGTTCAGCGGCGTTATGAAGCTGGCTAATGTTGACCTGTTCGAGGATGTTTTCAGAGAGGACTAAGTAGCAAAAAGCAGCACCGATTGGTACAATACCGACCGGTCTGCTTTTCATATTATTCAACAAGAAATGAGGTAATATCATGGCAGATGTATCAACCGACATCACCAAACAAAAGCACATGAGCTTCAAAGAGATTGCCGCCTACAGTCTGGGTCTCTTTGGATTTCAGGCTATTGTAGGCTTGCTCAACTCGTACCAGGCAGAATTTGACAGCTCTATTCTGGGTGCGGATATTGCAGTTGTTGGAATTCTCATTTTGGTAGCAAAGATTATTTCTGCTGTTGCTGACCCTGTAGTCGGCAATCTTGTGGACAGAAGCAAGAGCAAAATGGGCAAGTTCAAATCAATGATTGTATATTCTCTGGCACCGTTGCTTATTATGTCTGCGGTAGTATTTGTTGATGTTCCGTTCAAGTCTAACAAAATTTTCACATATATTTGGATTTTTGTTACATACCTGATATGGAGCATTGCTATGACAATGGGCGATGTACCGTCCCAGGGTATCGCCGCAGCGCTGACACCTAATCCTACCGAAAGGACTAATGTGGTGTCCATATCCAACACCTTCAAGCAGATTGGATTTTCTGCATGTGTGGTTATCGTACCGATTGTATGTCTTATCGTGCCCGAGGGCTCAAAGGTTATCGTAAAAAAGGGCGAAACCGACACCCCGATGATTGCGCCGGAGTATCTGTTTGTGGCAATTCTTACAGCGCTGCTGGGCTGTATCCTGTTCGCTCTCATTCCTATAATCAACAAGGAGAGAGTAGTAACCGAATCCAACGAAAAGATTACCGCAAAGGATATGCTTAACGCTCTCAAAAACAACAAGCCGCTTATGCTGGTAATTGTGTCATACTTCCTGGGCTTTGGCCGTCAAATGGCTATGGGTATCCAGGTTCAGGCAGCCAATGTACTGCTGGGTTCACAAAATCTGGTTGCGGTACTGGGCATCGTAACGGCGGTGGGCTCAATGATTAGCATGGCGCTTTGCCCGCTGCTGATAAAAAAGCTGGACGAACGCAAGGCGTACATCCTGCTTTCTGTATATGGATTTGCCGCATCAATTCTGTCTTTCGTTGTGGGCCACTTCTGGTTCCAAAATCCAAAGAACACAGTGCTGACAATCCTGTTCTACGCATCCCTGTTCCTGATTGGTCTCCAGTTTGGCGCAGTAACGCTTATGCCGATGATTATGACAGCCGACTGTGTTGACTACTACGAATACGAAACCGGCAAAAGAATGGAGGGTGCCGCATACTCAATCCTCACCCTTACCATCAAGGTTTGTCTTGCGCTGGGTACTGCATTGGGTCTTGTATTCATCCAGTTCTCCGGCTACAGCGACACTGTGGCACAAATCACTGCCGGAACTGCTACCGGATTCCAAAACAGCACAAAGGACATCGTATTCTTTGCCTACACGGCAATGCCGGGAATACTGGCGCTTATCTCCGTTTTTCCGATGCTGAAGTATGACATCGTAGGCGAAAAGAAAGAGATGATTACCAAGGCACTTGCAGAACGCAGAGGCACAAACGAGTAATAATAATACCAAAATATATTAGGACAGACGATAATTCGTCTGTCCTTTTTACTGTCATTTTTTCTTATTCTATTTCTATTCCTCTGTCCTTGCGCTGTTGGGCAAGCTGGGCTTCCATACGGTCACGGTACTCGCCTGTAATCTTGTAGAAGAACATAGGGATAATACATACCAACAATGATATAGCAGGAATCAGCGACACTATGCTGAATATTCCGGTCCTTACAGCCGGGTCAACATCCAACGGGTTTGCCGTGTAGGATGCCGAAATCTTGCTTACATCCAAATCCACCACTATGTACATAAGAATAATAGCCGAGGTAGCAATGGCATTGCCGAACTTGGTAACAAAGCTCTGTATTGCCGAGCCCATACCGGTAAGTCGTACGCCGGTTTTAAGCTCCATATAATCCAGGCAGTCGCCCACCATGGCGTAAGCACAAACATTGATTGTACCGCAAGGGATTGTAGAAATAACCAGCAACGGCACGCATGCCCAAAAATGCTCATAGCCGATAAACCAAATTGCCAGCGACGACGCTGCGCCCATTAGTGATGATACAATAATAATCTGCTTGTAGCTGAATTTCTTAATTAAAGGCGTAACAGCAATCATTGCGCCGAACATACCCACTGCAGAGGCAACGCTCATAACCATGGATACCTTGGAAATATTGCCTTGTAATGCCTGCTCCAGCTCTGCGCCGGTAAGACCGGTAGGGTCCTTGCCGATATAGAAGGAATATCTGGCAACATGCACAGCTCCTGCCTGGAACATATACCTGGCAGCTGACAGCACACCCATAATCGCAGTAAGCATCAGCGGTTTGCAGGTTAATATAAGCTTTAGCGAAGAGGGCTGACCCTTTTCCTTTTTTGCGGGAACGGGAATGTTCACTCTCTCCTTTGACTTAAAGTAAACACGAATAAACAAAACATTGCCGATAATAGAGCATACCAGTGCCATCAAGGAATACTTTGTCTGCTCCAATTGGGTACCCGACAGATTAAACTTGGGCAGTACAAAGCCAAGTATCATAAACATTGCCATAGGCACAGCAGAGCCTACGCCGTTAAAGGTCCTTGCTTTGGAAATAATGGAGCCACGCTCATCCGCATTGGGAGTCAAGGCATTAGGCAGACTCCAAAACGGCACATCGGAGGAAGTGTAGATCATGCCCCAGGCAACATAGGTTATTGCCGCATATATCATCTTTTGGCTGTCAGCCAAATTCGGCGCCGTAAACAACAGCATTGTCAGTATTGCAACAGGTATGGGCGTATATAGCAAATACGGCTTCATCTTGCCGTTTTTTGGATTAAGGTGGTCCACCACAAAACCCATAATAGGGTCGTTGATTGCGTCCCAAATCCTTGCAAACAGCATCAATAGCAGTACAAACAGAGGCGTAACCTTGAGTACATTCAAATAAAAGTCAGAGATATAGGAGCTCATAATTCCATATACCATACCCTGACCCAAAGCGCCTACGCAGTAAGCCACCCATTCTTTTTTAGGAACATAGGTTTTGTTGTCCATAACATATTCACCGGCCTTTCCTACTGCACCTCGCTGTATAAAAATAGGATGCAGTATCCTCTATGTTACCAGAATAACATATTTTAATTGCGTGTGTCAACAAAATATGATATAATGTGCGTATTATGAAAACAAAGATTATAGTTAGTGCCTGCTTGTTGGGCGAAAATTGCAAGTACAACGGTGGCAACAACCTAAATGAAAATGTTGCAGCGCTAAAGGAATATTTTGAGCTGGTGCCGGTATGTCCCGAGTACTTTGGAGGATTGCATATCCCCCGTGTGCCCAGCGAAATTGTCGGTGACAGAGTGATGTCCAAGGACGGAGAGGACCTTACAGAATATTTTGTTCGGGGTGCAGAGCATACGCTCTATATTGCAAAGGAGTGCAACGCCCCTGCTGCCGTACTGAAAGAGAGGTCACCCTCCTGTGGCTACGGCACAATATATGACGGAACATTCAGCGGCGGACTGACGGACGGAAACGGAGTAACAGCCCGGTTGCTGAGGGATAACGATATTATGATTTTTGGCGAAAGCCAAATACAAAGGCTCATTGACCTGTACGCATAGCAAAACTAATATTATCATACTGTCGCAATTACAATCCGGTAATACGCCTTATCAGGCTACAGTAAGGGGTTAGGAATTATTGCAACAATATATGTAGTCAGAAAGGCTGAATGTAATAATGAAAAAAGCATTAGGTATCATCATGGCGCTGATTGTTGCCGCATCGGCAATAACTGCAGTAGTTATGTCAAATCGGATTGACCGCACAGACACGGTACAAAACGGCACAAAGGTGTCCCTGGTAACCACAAAGGAAATAACCACCGACTCGGCTAAGGTTAAGGAGCAGGACGCAATCAGCCTTATAGAAAGCTACAGCAGCAAGGAGTTGGGCATCAATGACGCAGAGCGCAAGGAATGTTCCTTCCTGATTGCCTCAAACGGTGAAAAAATCGAGGATACATACTATGTAAAGGTTATTGCCGCAATCAAAACTCCACACCAAAATGACGGCGAGACCACATACACATTTGACACTAAAGGAGAATACTACATCAGCTACGACGGCGATACAATACTATCCAAGGATTTGCTCACCGGCGAGTACACCCAACTAAAGTCAAAATAACATATATTACAACTAACTCCCATAGTCTTCGGCTATGGGAGTTAGTGTTATCTACTTTGCGTAGGTGTACAAACTAAAATAACAACAAAAAAGTTCAAGGTTTAGCTAAAAGCAAACCTTGAACTTTTTTTATAATACTTTATCTTCGATCCACTTGTTAAGGTCGGCATAAACCTCTTCCTTATTCAGCTCGTTGAGGATTTCGTGCCTTGCGTCGGGATAAATCTTGATGGATACATTGGTATGACCGGTAGCAATCAGCTTGTTATACACCTGGCGAACGCCCTTTGAATAATTGCCCACCGGGTCCATGGAGCCGGATGCGAGAATCACCGGAACATCCTTTGCAACATTACCGTACCACCGGTCCTCGTTGCACTTTACCGTCAAAGTAGCCAAATCCTTGTAGCCGGCTACTGTAAACAAAAATCCGCACAACGGGTCGGCAACATACTCGTCAACCTGGTGGGTGTCGCGCATGCCCCAGTCATAATGTGTTCTGTGCTCAAACGGCTTGTCGTATGAGCCGAGAGACAAATTGTTTATGAACTGAGAATGATACTTTTTGCCCTTAATCTTGCCGACAAAATCAATAATAGGCATACCCGCCTTGGCAAGGGGAGTAGGTCCGGCAGTGCCGATAATCATATCTCCGTCAAAGGGACATCCGTACTCGTTGATATAGTTACGCATAACCAAAGAGCCCATGGAATGACCTGCAATAATAAACTTCTTGTCCGGATACTCGTCCTTGGCAATATCGGTAAGAGTCTTAGCATCCTTTATGATGTTGAGATAGCCGTCCTTGTCGCCAAAATAGCCCAGCAAATCACGGTCAACATTGGATTGGCCGTGGCCCAACATATCGTTCATAAAAACAGCATACCCCATGTCGGTAAATGCCTTGACAAAATTCTTATACCTTCCGCAATGCTCCGCCATACCGTGGTGCATCTGGATAACAGCCTTTACTTCGCCGTTATCGGGCAGCCATTGCCACGCCTTAATATCACAGATACCGGAGGCGCTTGGAAAACTATATTCTTTAATCTTCATAGCTTATTACTCCTCTGCAGAAATATCGGAAGTGCAATGAGGGCACTTAACTGCGTCAATATGGATTTCGCTCTTGCAGAAAGGACACACCTTAGTTGTGGGTGCAGGGGCCTCTTCCGGCTTTTTGCCAACTGACATAGCCTTGTTCACAGCCTTTACAATAAAGAAAATGACCAGTGCCATAATCAGGAAATTGATAATGGCAGAAATAAATGCGCCATAGTCAATGAACTGACCCTTTGGCAATGCAATCTTGCCTTGAATCTCTGCGCTGCCGATAAGGTTGATAAGCGGCTGAATAATGTTATCCGTCAGCGCAGTTACAATTGAGCCGAATGCACTGCCGATAATAACACCTACTGCCAGGTCGAGAACATTTCCCTTTGAGATAAATGCCTTGAACTCCGAAAATAACTTTTTCATAATTATTCTCCTTTGTTTTTTATTTCATTATATCACATTACTCCGGTATAATCAAACGGAGGAATATATTTTTTGTCGGCAGCCTCCAATTCCTGCAAAAACACTTTGGACATATCCTTTGACAGAGCGTATTCAACCACCTTGTTGTACTCACGCAAGGATATGGGTCTGTCTATTTCGGGATATTCTTTTAGGTCACCGCAAGGCACATACTGAGCCATTAGCGACAAATATGTATCGGGCATATTGTCTGCCATATAGTCAATTACCTCCAGGGCGGTATTCGTATTGCCGGGCAATATCAAATGTCGGACTATAACGCCTTTTTTCATTATGCCGCTATAGATGACATCCTGTGGAATCTGGCGACGCATCTCAGCCATAGCTCCTCTGACAACAGCGGGATAATCGCCTGCTCGGCTGTACCTAAGGGCCTTGTCTTCCCTGCTGTATTTGTAATCGGTAAGATAAATATCCACCAATCCGTCCAATAATTTCAGGGTATCTACACTCTCGTAGCCGGATGTATTGTACACAATCGGCACCGGTGATTGCCACTTCTCAAGCACCCTCGTCAGACGGGTAGCATAATGGGTCGGATTGACTAAATTGATATTGTGAGCGCCTTGACTTACAAGGCTTTCAAATATTTCTATCAGCCTGTCATCTGTAACAGCCACGCCGAAATCCTGATGACTTATCCTATAGTTTTGGCAATATACGCAACCCAAATTACAGCCCGAAAAAAACACGGTGCCTGAGCCGTTGCTGCCGCTGATACAAGGCTCCTCCCAACGGTGGAGAGCCGCACGCGCCAGCCGAAATTCCTGGGGACTATGACAAACGCCCCTGCTTGTATCACGGTCAATATTACATTTTCTTGGACATTGGTTACAAATCATATCAGCGCCCTGTATATATCGCTTTTTTTATGGCCGGTTTTGGCTGCAGCAGCTTTTGCGGCATTATTTACACTCTCGCCGTTGGCAACCAGCTCCCTTGCCATATCAACGGCGTCATCAAGGGTGATTGCATCGTTCTCCGCCTTTTTGCCCTGAACCACAAGAACAAACTCGCCCTTTGGCTTGTCGTCATTGTACATATTCACAGCCTGAGCAAGAGTGGTATTGATAACCTGCTCGTGGAGCTTTGTTATCTCTCGCACTATGGCAATATCTCTGTCGCCAAGGTATTGGTACAAATCCTTGAGGGTGTTCACCAACTTGTGCGGAGCCTCGTAAAATACCATCGTTCTGCATTCATCAACAATTTCTTCCAAATGCTGACGACGGGATTTTTTGCTAACAGAGAGAAAGCCCTCAAAGGTGAATCTGCCCACCTCCATACCGGACAGCGCCAGCGCCGTGGCAAAGGCAGTGGGTCCGGGAACGGACTCAACCTCAATGCCCAGCTGATGGCACAATCTGACCAAATCTTCGCCGGGGTCGGATATTGCAGGCATACCTGCATCCGTGCATATTGCGCAATCCTCGCCTGCCAGAATCCGGGCGGTAATCGTCTCGCCGCGCTCACGCTTGTTGTGTTCAAAGTAGGAGACCATCTCTTTTTTTATACCAAAATGATTAAGGAGCTTCAGCGTAACGCGAGTATCCTCGGCTGCAATAAAATCCACCTTTTCCAGCGTCTCTACTGCCCTGGGAGAAAAATCGCCCAAGTTACCTATAGGAGTTCCTACCACATACAACCTACCACTCATCTTATCTTGTCCTCATATCCGTCGGCATAGCTGCCGTATATTCTTATCATTTCCGGGGTGAAGCGACTGTCCTCGCCTTTAATAACTAATGTTGGCTCAACCCGAAGAAATGGTTTTGCGCCCTTTTTTCCCTCAACCAAAAATAGGAAGGGTTCCTCTCCCGCCTTGTCAACAACAAATCTAAGGCGCTTAGGCTCCAACTTGTAACGACGCATAATATCCAGCGCGTCAACCAGTCGCTCCGGTCTGTGGCACATACAAAAGCTGCCGGCGTATGTAACAAGATATGCGGCGGCCTTGACGGCGTCCTCTATATTACAGCACACCTCATGGCGGGCAATACGAGCGCTCTCCCCCAGGGACTCGATGCCTGTGTTAACGGGCTTGTAGGGGGGGTTCATAGTAACCAGAGTAAAGCTCTCTGCCTTGAACTCCTGTTGGATTGAACGCAGGTCACAAAGATGCGGTGTCAATCTGTCCCCAAAATTATTAATCTCTATTGATTTTTTTACCTGCTGAATAGCGTTCTCCTGTATATCCAGACAATGAACGCCCTTGATTTTTTCGTCCCTGAGCCACAGCATCGGTATAATGCCGCAGCCGGTACCCATATCCAGCGCCTTATCCTTATATTTCGGCTTTGCAAAATAGGACAATAGCACAGCATCCGTACCGAAGGTATGGTCAGCAGAAACAGCAATTCTTATGTCGTCAGACAATCTTTCGTAATTATATTCCATGGGATTATTATATTATAAATACCGTATTTATGCAACAAAAAAAGAGCTCGGAAATCCAAGCTCTTTTTCATTTGATTACAGAGCAGCCTTTGCAGTCTCAACAAGTGTTGCAAATGCAGCCGGGTCAGAAATAGCAATCTCTGACAGCATCTTTCTGTTAAGGTCGATGCCTGCCTTCTTGAGGCCGTTCATAAATGTTGAATAGTTTACACCATTCATCTTGCAAGCAGCAGAAATACGAGTAATCCAAAGTCTTCTGAAATCTCTCTTCTTCTGCTTTCTGCCGATATATGCGTACTGGCCACTCTTCATAACAGCCTGCTTAGCTGTCTTGAAGAGAGCGTGCTTTGAGCCGTAGTAACCCTTAGCTGCCTTTAATACCTTTTTTCTTCTTTTGCGAGTCGCCATAGCGCCTTTAATTCTTGCCATTGTAATTTACCTCCGTAAGTATTAGTCGTTCGTCTTATTTGTAAGGAACAAGTCTCTTGCACTGCTTCTGGTTTGTAACATCAGCAACTGCAGTCTTGCGAAGATTTCTCTTGCGCTTTGTTGTCTTCTTTGTGAGAATGTGAGAGGTATAAGCATGTGCTCTCTTTACCTTGCCACTCTTAGTTGTCTTGAAACGCTTTTTCGCGCCGCTGTGTGTCTTAATTTTTGGCATAATTTATTCCTCCATATAATAATAAACTTATTTACCTACCTTGGGGGACATAAACATAAGTATCTGTCTGCCCTCAAGCTTTGGCTTTTTATCTATATTGGCAATTTCTGCAAGCTCGTCTGCAAACCGCTGCATATTGGTTTCGCCCAACTCCGGATGAGCCATCTCGCGACCGCGAAGACGAATAGAAACCTTAAGCTTGTCGCCCTTGGCAAGAAATTTCTTTGCCTGATTAACCTTGGTGTTGAAGTCACCGATGTCGATATTCAGCGAAAGCCTAATCTCCTTTGTTTCGATTGTCTTTTGCTTCTTGCGATTTTCCTTTTCACGCTTAGTCTGCTCATAACGATACTTGGAATAATCCATAATCTTGCATACCGGTGGCTTTGCCTGTGGTGCAATCTTGACCAGGTCAACGCCCTTTGCATCTGCGAGAGCCTGTGCCTCCTTTGCGCTCATAATACCTAATTGCTCGCCGGTGTCAGAAATTACTCTTAATTCCTTATCCCTAATTTCGCCGTTAAGCTGTGGAGCATCCTTGCCGATAAAAAACACCTCTTTAAGTAAAATAATAAAAGCACGAAACGCAAAACGCTCGTACTACAATAAATCAAAAGAAATATTGCCCTTTTTGCTAAACGCTGAAGGGGAGAACGAGTGTTCTTCTTCGTTGTGGGAGTATATTACCACACTCCACCAAAAAAGTCAAGCAAAAAATTAAAAAAGGGCGCCGAATATTCGACGCCCTATGTAACACTTACAGTCCTGCCTTCTCTGCAATATACTTGCGAGCCTTGACTGCATACTCAAAGGGGTTGGCTTTGGCAGGGTCCTGCTCTGCCTCAACAACCACCCAACCCTCGTAATCATTCTCTGCAAGAATATCGAAGATTGGCGCAAAGTCAACATCTCCGTCTCCGGGTACGGTAAACACGCCTGCGCGCACCGCATCCAAAAATGACATATGGTTGGGCACTACCAGGTTGTTGTACACATCCAGTCTGACATCCTTGAGGTGAACATGCTTGACTCTGTTGATATATTTTTTGAGTACAGGCACAGGGTCAATACCCGCAAAAGTTAGGTGACCGCTGTCAAACAAAAGATACACCAGCTCAGGGTCTGTAAGCTCCATCAGCTTGTCAATCTCCTCAACGGTCTGCACGCCGGTACCCATGTGGTGATGAACGGTAAAGAACATACCCTTGCTCCTTGCGTATGCGCCCATCTCGTTAAATCCCTTTGCAACAATCTCCCACTGCCGGTCGGTGTAGTACGGCTTTTCGTCCAGAATCGACTTGGTCAAATCACCCTGAATGGAATTGCCCTGCTCGGAGGCGCCGATAACCTTGGCGCCCAGCTTGTACAGCTTGTCGCAATGAGCCTTGAATGCCTCAATGGTCTCCTCATAAGGCTTTGAAGTAAGATAAGAAGAAAACCACGCATTGCATATCTGTAGCCCCCTGATGTCAAGATATGGCTTCAGCTCGTCGGGGTCGGCAGGATATTTGTTGCCGATTTCCGAGCCTTTGAAGCCCGCCAGTGCCATCTCGCTGATGCACTGCTGAAATGTATTTTCTGCACCCAGGTCGGGCATATCGTCATTTGTCCAGCCGATAGGTGCGATAGCAAGCTTTACTTTGTTTGGATTTAGCATAAATATAGTCTCCCAATATATTAATAATCAAATGTCTTTGCAATATTTTCCTGCATATCCTTGTATGCGGCTGCAACAGTTGCGCTCTTTGATACCTCGGCAACACCAACACGCCACCAGGACTCAAATCCCGGAGTCATAGTCTTGGGCAATACCTTAATATCAAACAGGACTGCTCTGTCCTGAGTCTTTGCGTCCTCAAGGGCTGCACGAAGCTCGTCGGATGTGCGGCAGGTGTATGCCTTTGCGCCGTAGCCCTCTGCAATCTTTGCAAAATCCACGGTCATATCCCTACCGTCCAGCATACCTGTCTTCGGATTTCTGGCACGGAATACGGTGCCAAAGGTGTCGGTACCCTGATTGTTTTGCAGATTTTCGATACAACCCCAGCCAAGATTATCAAATAGGCAAACATTGATTTTTAGTCCCTCTTGGAGGGCGGTGTACAGCTCGCTATGGCCCATAAGGAAAGAGCCGTCGCCGCAGAATGCATATACCTCTGCCTCGGGCTTTGCCATTTTTGCTCCCAGGGCGCCGTTAACCTCGTACGCCATATTGGAGTATCCGTATTCCATGTGATATGTACCGCGATTCTTTGGGCGGAACAATCTCTGCATATCGCCGGGCAGGGAGCCTGCTGAGCCGAGGGCAATATCCTCGTCACCCATAAACTCGTTGATAATACCCAGCGCCAAGGTTTGGTTAAGTCCGCCGGGAAGCTCGGTGGAATAATACTCGTCAACTATTGCGTCCCACTCTTTTTTTGCATCGGCAATCTCGGTGGTATATGCTGTCTTGTAGCCGTCCAGCGCATCTGTAAGAGCAGAAACTGCCTCCCTTGCATCGGCTACTATTGCCTCTGCGTCCATCTTGTAGGCATCGAAAGGACAAATGTTAATACCCAGTACCTTTCTATCTTCCTTAAACAGCCACTTGGAAGATGTGGTAAAATCGGTAAATCTTGTACCGACGCCAATTACCAAATCTGCATCCTTTGCGATTACATTGGCAGCCTTGCCGCCGGTAACGCCAATACCACCGAGATTGAGAGGATGAGTCCAGTCAATCATACTCTTGCCTGCCTGGGTCTCGGAAATCGGGATATTATACTTTTCGGCAAAAGCCTGAAGCTCCTTTTCGGCTGCAGAATATCTGACGCCTCCGCCGCAAACGATAATTGGTTTTTTGGATTTCTTAATTACAGAAACTGCTCTGTCAAGCTGGGAGGCACTGATTGGGCGTCTGTCGATATGCCAAACTCTCTTTTGCAAGAAGTGTTCGGGATAATCATAAGCCTCGCCCTCAACATCCTGGGGCATTGCAAGACATACGGCTCCTGTGTCGGCAGGGTCGGTCAGCACGCGCATAGCATTGATACAAGCAGTCATCAGCTGTTCCGGTCTGACAATGCGGTCAAAGTAATGGCATACGCCCTTGAATGCGTCTGTTACCGTTCTGCCGTAATTGTCAAAAAATTCTGCCTGCTGAAGAACGGGGTCCGGCTGACGACAGGCAAAGGTGTCGCCGGGCAGTACCAAAAGCGGAATTCTGTTTGCTGTAGCACAGCCACAGGCTGTTACCATATTGGTAGCGCCGGGACCGATTGACGATACGCAAGGAATAATAGCCTTGCGGTCCATTTGCTTTGCGTAAGCAACGGCAGCCAGAGCCATATTCTGCTCATTCTTGCCCTGATAGAATTTAAGGTTATGTCCTCCCTGCTCCAGAGCCTGGCCAACGCCCACTACGCAGCCGTGGCCGAAGATACCGAAGATACCGGACACAAACTTTGACTCAACGCCATCAATCTCAATATACTGATTATCCAGGAATTTTACTAAAGCCTGGGCCATAGTAAGTCTTTCTCTTTTCATGATTAAGCCTCAATTTCTGAAAGTTTTACCGGTCTGTGCTCTGCAACAGAAAGCTTTGCTGCCAAGCCGAGACGAAGAGCCTCAAGACCGTCATTGACTGTGGTTTTTGTGGGAATATCATTCTTTACTGCGTTGATGAACTCTGTCATCTCGTCGGTGAATGACTGCATATATCTCTCGAGGAAGAAGTAAAGTGGCTTGTCGGTAACATTGCCGTCGCCGTTGATATAAGATACATTGGTAGGAGTATCGTTTGCCGCAGAAGCCTGACCGCCGGAGCCGAATACCTCAAGCCTTTGGTCATATCCGTAGCAAGCCTGACGGCAGTTGTCGATAACGCCGATGGCACCACTCTTAAATTTGAGTGCTACAAGTGCAGTATCAACATCTCCCGCATCGCCGATGGCAGGGTCAACCATAACGGTTGCATTGGCATATACCTCCTCAACCTCGCCGCCGATAAAACGAGCCATATCAAAGTCATGTACTGTCATATCAAGGAAGATACCGCCCGACACCTTAACATAATCAATACAAGGTGGCTCAGGGTCACGGGATGTAATCTTAATTGTTTGCAGATTGCCCAATTTGCCCTCATTTGCAAGTGCCTTGATGTGAGCAAAATTGTGGTCATATCTTCTGTTAAAGCCAATCTGCAGCTTAACTCCCGCCTCTTCTACAGCGGCGATAACCTTTTTTATCTTAGCTATAGTGAGGTCAACGGGCTTTTCGCAAAAAATGTGCTTGCCTGCCTGAGCAGCCTCAACAGCAATATCGGCGTGAGTGTCGGTTGATGAACAAATAAGAACTGCGTCTATGTCGGGATTATTAAGTATCTCGTGATAATCCTCGTAGTAGTTGGGGATACCCAATTCCTCTGCTACCTTCCTTGCACCGTCCACAAAAATATCAGAAATTGCGATAATCTCTGCCTGTGGGATGTGATAGGTGATTGACTTTGCATGCACCTGGCCGATTCTACCGGCACCGATTATGCCTACCTTCAATTTTTCCATAAACTTTACCTCTCAAAAATGAAAATTAATACGATAATTACCGTACTTAATCATTTTAATAATATCACAGTATTACTGCTATTTCAACAACTAAATCATCAATATAATAACAAACTTACCATACCAAAAAAATAAATATAGCCACCGAAAATTCGATGGCTATACCCTGATTTTTTGCTATTCTGCTATGTCAACGGTATAATTTCCGCTGACGGACTCCAGGTTAATTCTTGTTGAGCCGTCGCCGAAATTTTTTGAGTCGCAATTAACATTGCCGGACACGCTGTTATCCCGAATAGAATAGCCCGTCGTATCCTTTGGCAAAATAATTCTTACATCACCGCTGACGCTTTCGCAGTCGATATAACCGGGTTGAGCGCAAAAGGTAATGTCAATGTTGCCGCTGACAGTCTCGAACTCAACAGAATCAGCGTCAATATCCTTTATCTCTATATTGGATGATACGGAGTTTATCTCCAAATCCTTGAGGCTGAATTCCCGGGGCAATTGAACAGTCAAGTCCTTTGTGGACATATTGCCGAAGTTCTGTGAATTTGCAAATTCGTCAATCACCAACTCGCCGTCATCAATGTCACAGGTCATCTTGTTGTTGGACTTGCCCTTTTCCGTAACGGTAATCTTGTCACCGTCGTAATAGTTAATATCCACATCGCCGTTAACCCAATTAACCTCAATGCTGTCAATCTCATCGGCGGAGAACTGACAATTACCCTCAATGGCAGAAGCACTTTTTTCGTCATCATTACGAACAAAATCAAATGCGCTGCCGGTGAGCCAGGAAAAAGCAAGGCACATACCAACAATAATGATTGCGGCAACCGATACGATAACGGTAATAATAATAGCGGTTGTGTTATTTTTTTGTTCCTGATATGCAGCGGGCTGATAATACTGCGGCGGCTGACCCTGCGGCGGCTGCTGATATGCTCCCTCCACGGTGGATTGATAGTTCGGCGTGCCGTCCTGTGGCGGTTGATAATACGGTGCCCCCTCCCGGGACGGCTGATACTGAGGTGGCTGCGGTGCCTTTGACTTCTTTACGGCGTCACATATTGCATAGTATGCCGGGATTGTAACAAACAGCACCCAAGCCGGATGCCACCAGCTGAATGCAAATCCCAGTATAAGGAATATGGCAGTAACCAAAACCGGGTATGCAAACTTTGACGGGTCTCTGAATTTGATTGCGTTAATCAGGGTTTCCGCAATGGGAATCAGCAGGAACAGAATCCAACCGTATCCCCAACCTCTACGGCCACAAAATGTGCCTATCAGTATATACGCTATTGTAACAAATATCGGCAACAGCGCATGCAGCAACGGATTAGCATTGTACTTGTTTTTCATATCAATTTCTCCATGGTTTTTTGTTATCCAGCCATCCCTGCTGACGCCAATATTCGGCTTCCGGATGGGTGTCATTCTTTTTTGCCATTTTCATCATAGCGAACATAAATCGTATGTAGGGCGACGGAACGCCGCATTTTGCATTCTTCACTTTCTTTGCCAATGCGGTAATGTCCTTTGTTATTTTTGCCTTTCTTTTTTCGCTGACCTCGTTCCAGCCGGATGCCTGCACAGCTAAGCTATAGCTCCTTATGTACGGCACGCCCCAGTATGCCAAGGTTCTCTTTAGGTCCTTGCAAACCTTACCGGCACCCACACCGGCAGTTGTTGATATTACCACAGCCTTTTTGCTAAACATATATGCCTGCGGCCGATGCGGTATCCAATACTGGTAAAACAAATCGATAAAGGACTTCATAGGCGCCGACGGCATCATACAATAATTCGGTGATGCAAAAATCAACAAATCGGCCTGCTCCATGGCATCGGCAATCACCTTTTTTTCGGCAAAAAACGGACATCGCTCCAAATCATCCATACACGAATAACAGCCCAGGCAAAAATGATTGAGGTCCCGGGGCAAAAAGAATTCTGTAATATTCTCCTGCTCCGTTATCTCCTGTGCCAACATTCGGGCAATATGTTGGGTGCTGCCTTTGTGATTCTGGCCATTTATGATTACTGCTTTCATTATCTTTTCTTATAGGCAATCAGCTCCTGCTGACTGCCGTCCACACTGTAGCTGCATACCAAAATAAAGCCCAAATCCGCTACAACTCCATAGCAAACGCCCATATCTGCAAACTCAATCTGGCAGCCTAAATATATCCTTTGGTCATCAAGGAACCTGACTTTTTTGCCGCTGGGAATATCGTACTCTAAATTAACAAATGAACCTGACAACTCGTACAGCGCGTCTGCGTTGGGAATACCGATGGTTGTCAAAAATTGGTTTATCTCGCACAGCAGACCGGATTTGAAAGCCTTGTATTCCTCAATACTGTTCATTTTTATATACTCTGCCACAAAGCATTTTTTGCCAAAGGGCTTGCAATCGGTAGCCTCACAGCCCTTGCAAATACTATTTGACGGGCAAGTTGAACAATCGGCGCCGCATAATGCTTTACTCATTTTCACTCTCCTGCTGTTCTTCGCTATTATTTTCTGCCTTTTTGTCGCTGTTATAGAATGTCGCTCCAAAGCAGAGCATCATCGAGCCGAGGCACGCCCAAGTAACAGTGGAGGATTGAGCGCTCACTGTTGCAAAATGACTGACTAAAGCAACAGCATACATAGCCAGCGACATAATAAAGAATCCAATACCGGTCTTTTTCTTTTTTGTCAAATCTTGTCCTATACAATTAAAAACTGCAAAAACAACAGCAATACTAACGCCCATTATCAGCCAGGGCAATGCCGCCATAGTAAAATCCTTCATTTCCACTCTCCGTTTACTTAAAACAATTGACCGGGAAGCTTCAGCTTTTCCTTTGGTGGGAATTGCTTGTCAAATTCCTCAGCCTCTGCCTCGTCCACAAAATAACCCTGCGGTGTAGCGTATTCGCCTGTTATTCCGTCAAGGTAGCCGTCTATCAGTTCCTTGCACAGAAAGAAGGATGCGTCCTCGCCCTCAGGCAATCCGTGATATCGAATACCGTATTTCTCGGCGTAGGTGAATCCACTCTTGCCGTAAAAGTCGATATTACCCTCAAAGCAAACTGCGCCGCATCCCAGCTCCTTTGCTTTTTCCAAGGTATAGTCCAGAATAGCTTTGCCGTAGCCTTGTCTCTTAAGCTCCGGTGTGATGCAAATAGGCCCCATAGCCATAACGGGAATATCCCTGCCGTCGTCTGCCTTGATTGTGGCTCTGACAAAAATATTCTGGCCTATTATCCTGCCGTCCTTTTCCATAACATAGTCAAGTTCCGGCACAAAATCCTTGTCGTCGCGAAGCTGATTGAGAACATAATGCTCCAGACAGCCCGGACGATACACATTCCAAAAGCTCTCTCTTACTAAGTTTTCTACCTCACGGTAATCCTCTTTTCTTTCAGGTCTGATTATATAATCCTTGTTCATAAAATCCTCTGATATTTCTTTTTTGTGTTTTACTCTTTCTATAATTTTCTTTAGTCCCAGGGTGATAGCAATGCACAGCGGAAAGTATGGCGTAAACGGTCCTGCCCAAAAAGCAAGATAGGTGGTTGCCACAACCGAGCCCCACTTGATTTTGAATATAAGGTGCAGCAGATACCCGCCCCAAACCGGTGTGTACATAACAAACACTACTACCAAAAACAGTACCAGCGTGTGCCAGTCCTTACATTCGCTCCACACCCATTTACAAAAATTGACAAATTTATTCTTCAGTTTTTCTATCATTCGTTTCCTCTCTTGACGGGTGAATATGGTACTGCTGCATATTACCCTTTTTTATCGCCATCAGGGAGCCTGCGTAGGCCACCCCAAGATACTCATCCAACTGTTGCTGAGTGAATTCGCAGGTTTTTGACGATACCAAATAGCAGATACCAAAGCCCGAAATAAGCACTTGCCTGAACATACGCACAGCGTCCTCATCGCTGAAACCGGTCTGTCTCTTGATGGCCTCAACACATTCGTCGGCTCCCAGCATATTCGTCGTCATATCGTCATAGTTGATATTGTCGGCAGTAAAATTCATATGCACAGCGGCAAACAAATTCGGAAATTCCCTGGCATACTCAATCATACGAATACCAAAGCCCTTAAATGCAGGGGTTTGCTCCAAGCCCAGGCACAAAAAATGATAAAAATCATTTTTTACCGAGTTATACACCTCCTGCTTCAGGTCGGACATACTCTCGAAGGCAACAAACACCGGTGTTGACGATGTTCCCAATTGCTTGCCCACCTCACGGGCGGTAACAGCGGATATACCCTGCTCCCTGGTAACATCCACCGCGGCTTTTATTATCTGTTCTCTTGTGAATTTTGCTTTTGGTGGCATAAATTAACCCCTCAATGTTTATGTTGTGTAACACCTGTTACATATCTGCAGTTACATAATAACATCAACGCCTGTAGTTGTCAACTGATTTTTTCAAATATTCAATAAAAAAAGGCACTCCGTAGCCGAAGTGCCTTTGTGTGAATATAGTATGATTATCTCTTGCTGAACTGGGGTGCTCTTCTCGCAGCTTTCAAACCGTACTTCTTTCTCTCCTTCATACGAGGGTCACGAGTAAGGAAGCCTGCCTTCTTGAGTGCAGGACGAAGTGACTCGTCATACTGAAGAAGGGCTCTGGAGAGACCGTGACGGATAGCACCGGCCTGACCGGAAACACCGCCGCCGCTAACTCTGCAGATGATGTCGAACTTCTCTGTTGTGTCTGTAAGTGCAAGAGGCTGACGAACGATGAGCTTGAGAGTGTCAAGACCGAAGTAATCGTCGATGTCTCTGTCGTTGATGATAATCTTGCCTGTACCTGCATAAACGCGTACACGAGCTACAGATTCTTTTCTTCTGCCTGTTCCGTAGAAATAAGGATTTGTCTCGTACATAATCTATATACCTCCCTTACATTTCCCAAGCTTCAGGCTGCTGAGCCTCGTGCTTGTGTTCTGCGTTCTTGTAAATCTTGCATCTGGTGAGCTGCTTTCTGCCCAGTGTGGTGTCAGGGATCATACCCTTAACAGCAAGCTGCATAGCAAAATCGCTCTTTTCCTGCATAAGTGTGCCGTACTTTACCTCCTTGAGGTTACCGATATATCCGGTGTGGTGCTGATAAAGCTTTTTGTTAAGCTTGTCACCTGTGAGTACAGCCTTGTCTGTGTTAATGATAATAACGAAATCGCCGCAATCTACATTTGGTGTGAATACCGGCTTGTGCTTGCCTCTGAGAAGAACGGCAGCCTCTGCAGCAACTCTACCGAGTGGCTTGTCTGCAGCGTCGATTACATACCACTTGCGCTGGATTTCGTCAGCTTTTGGCATAAATGTTGACATAATCTTTTCCTCCAATAAATCTTTTTCAATGCTGGAATATAATATCACGAGGGAACAAAATAGTCAAGGACAAAATTAAAATAATTTGGGATTGCTCTTTTTTTCTTTATTTTTCTCTGTTTTTTGCCCTGTTTTCTAATTTATTATTTACGAAAAGTGGTGTAAATGTGAATCCCTGCGAGCTGAATATAACTGTAAGCGCACTGGCCTGCGCCATTGCAAAGGACAAAACCCCACACAAACGCAAAAAAGAACGCTCGCAAAGAGCGTTCTAAAGAGCGTTCTGTATATATTAGTTTGAGTTGCCGGTTGGAATGTAAGGAATAATAGCTTCAGCCAGCTTTACAACAGGCATTGTCTGGAGAACCACCTCGCCAGGTCCGGTAACAACAGTATTGAACAGTCCCTCGCCGCCGAAGAAAATATTCTTTGCTCCCTTGACAGTCTGAACATCCATCGAGCAAGTAGCCTCCATCATAACAACATGTCCTGTATCAACAATAATTTGCTGTCCGGGTGCTAACTGATACTTGATTGCGGTACCGTCAATCTCGATGAATGCAATACCGTTGCCGGCAAGCTTTTGCATAATAAATCCCTCGCCGCCGAAAAGACCTGCCCCCAGCTTTTTTCTGAAGTAAACGGAAAGGTCAACTCCTGCCGTAGATGCAAGGAATGCACTCTTTTGGCAAATATATTCCTTGCCGGGTCCGATTTCTAACGGAACAATATCCCCCGGAAAGCTGCTGGCAAAGGCAATTTCGCCCACTCCGCCGATTGCAGTATATTTGTTTTGGAATATTGACTCCTGGGTTACCAATCTGCCCAGCATTTTGCCCAAGCCACCACCGGTTGTATCCATTTTCATATTAGGTGACATCCAGCTCATGCCGCCACCTTCGGTAATCATTGTCTCGTTTGGCTCAACCTGGCACACCAGCACGGGAAAATTGCCGCCTTTAATTTCGTATTTCATATTTAATCCCCCTTTTCGATTAAAAATACTACTAAATCTATATGCAATACACTTTGCATATATATTATACATCACAAAGGTACCGGCTGTCAAAAAGTATTTGTTAACCGGCGTGGCAGGGATAAAAAATACACGGCTACAAATTTCGTAGCCGTGATAATACACATTATTTTGTTGGGAACAGCTTTTTGTCCAAGCGGCGCTTAACCATAACACAGTACACCGCCGTACCCAAAGTAAGCATAACCGCAACCTCGCCCAAGGCAACCAAACCGCCCTGAGTCAAGAATCCAATCCACTCAAAGTCGCCCTCGATAAAAAAGTACTCTATCTCCCAGCCGACTACCACGCCGTTCCAAATTGCCGGCATAAGCATCGCCAAGGCAGGATACGACTTTAGCTTAACATTGCGCAGAGTGTACATACAAACCCCGGAGCCCAAGGTAGCCAGAGAGCCGAATATCATATCCAGCGGCAGGCCTGAGCCAATGTTGTAAAGATTGGATAGCACACAGCCGATTGTGAGCCCGGGAATTGCAGCCGGTGTAAACAGCGCCAGCACATTAAGTGCCTCGGATACCCGGAATTGAACCGCCATTGATGTTGTGCCCGGCAAAATCAGGTTTTGGGCATAGGTGAGTACGGCATACATTGCTGCGATTATTGCTGTTTGTGCAATAAAAAGTGTCTTTTTGTTCATTTTCAATTTTCTCCTTAGTTTTGTTTTTAGAAGCCACGGGCATGTGACTGGTCAGGATTTTGCGAACTGACAAAAAGATTATAATACATTACTGCCGAAAATGCAACAAAAAATCAATACCGTACTACACCGTATTATTCTGCGTCCTCATCAAGCGTCTCAAGATAAAAGCTTACAGGTCTGAAGCCGTCGTTGCAGGAAATCATAGCAGAATAAGGATTGCGCATCCACCCGTCATAAAAATCACCGCCGCCGTGAGCGAGAGTCATAACAAAGGGAGATATACTTTCCCAAGCGCTGTCACAGAAACCCGACGGCTTTTGCCAACCGTTGGCAACGAACACATCCCCCTCCTGCATAGAGCAGGCATGGGATATAGGATTTTCGTACTTTGCTATCAGGTCCGGATAGGTGGTAATACGGGCAACCGTAATTTTTACTTTTTTCATATACAACACCTCACAAACAATAATATAGCACAATAAAGATGCCGGGGCAACAGTATTGACCGGCAAATAATTTGTGGTATAATCAAGGCATAAGTAATGAGGTGATAATATGGGCAAATTCAAATGGCTATATGTAGGTAACGGTAATATAGCCGTATCCACAGCAAGGAGCATACTCAAAGGCGACCACCAAATCACGGCGGTATATGGCAGAACTTACAGCAAAGCCTGTGCCTTTGCAAAAAAGCATAACGCGCAGGTATATACCGACTATGACAGCGCCGTACTGGCAGATAATGTGGACGGTGTGTACATTGCTACGCCGCATACCAGCCACATGGAATATGCCCTGCGAGCTATGGAGCTGGGCAAGCCCGTCCTGTGCGAAAAGCCCGTAGGCGTTACCACTGCCCAGGTAGATACAATGATAGAATATGCAAAAAAACATAATGTTTATTTTGCCGAGGCTATGTGGACATGGTTCAGCGATGTAGCGCTGACAGTAAAAAAGTGGATTGCCGACGGCGAAATCGGCGACCCTGTATCAGTAGATATTGACTACGCTTTTCCGGGTCTTATGATGAGCAAGAGTTCCCGTGTTCTGACCCCCGAAACAGCGGGTGGGGCATTACTGGACATAGGCATATACCCCATAACCTACTGCTACAATCTGTTCGGCACACCGGACAAAATAGAGTGTGACGGAGTAATAAAAAACGGTATTGATGTCAGCGAAACAGTTGTACTGCACTACGGCAATGCAAAATGCACGCTAAAAATGTCCCTGGCCGCCCTAAAGGAGCAATGCACCATAGTCGGTACAAGGGGCAAAATCGTTCTGCCGCTGTTCCATGTTGCTGGCAAAGCAACTTTAACCAATGACAACGGCAAACGGGTTTTCCGGGGCAAAACCGACTATCTTACAGAATTCAATCGGGTAGCCGACGAAATCAGACAGGGCAAAAAGGAATCGTCATACATTCCCTTCAGCTCTACTCGGGCGTGCATGGAGATTATGGACGAATGCCGCCGGCAAATGAATCTTGTATATCCCTTTGAAAAATAGAAAAATGCGATGGAGGCTACTTCCTCTGTCGCATTTTTTATATTTATCCTATCTATTCGGTAATACCCAGCTCCTGCAACAAATCTCTGTGTACCACCGAAATGTCGCTGTCGTTGCGGAGTATGGCATTGAGTGTATTCTTTGAATGTCCGAAACGGGCAAACACGCCCAGAAACAACCTGTGGCAAAAAGCTACCGGCAGCAAGAATTTGTGCTTTTTGGCATAACCGAATTGATTGCACAGGACCGCCGTGTCGGGAAAAATAAACCTCAACACTGCTCTCGCTCTTGTGCCGGCTGTCACCTGCTGCCCGGTACCAAGGGACTTGGTGATGTAATAATCCCCCAGGTCAAATTGGCTTAAGCCGAACACCCCTCCGTCCAAAAACACGCGCTCAAGCTTGCTCATCAAAACAGAGTCTGTCACCACCTGCCTGTCCCAATCCACAGGCGTTGCAAACCAAAGGTGCACCAAGGAGCTGACTGTGTTCCATATCTTTTGGCAATCAGCGTGCATACACATATCGGTAAACACCTGATTATCAAAATCAGGAATTGCTCTAACCAGCACATCAACATCCATCAACATTCTCACACCTGCTCCGCTATGGCTCAGGTGCTTGCCGATGTGACGCAGTACATACAACAGCTGATGGTACATACCCAGTTGGTACTTGTGCTCTTCGATTTGTTCTGCAAGGGCAAATATATCATCAAAATACTGCCCCCGGATACTGCAGGCAGAATGAACCTCCACCTCAACATCATTAACTGTCAGCACAGCCACATTGCTGTTATCCTTCACCTGCCAATGATTGCGTAACAGCCGGACAACGCTGCCAAAGTCAATATCCCGTACTATAACATCTATATCTCCGCCGGTTCTGTACTCCGGCACAGGATAGTATCGGCTGATACAGGCGCCCTTGACGAACATATAATCAGTTTTGCTGTCACAAAAAAAGCTTTCCAAAACAGCAATAGCCTCCAACCTTTTGTCGTAGGCTTGGATAGTTCTGCCTATTTGCTGATTGAACATGGACTTTAACTTGCCCTGTGGGGCAGCTTCTGCCGGCAGGGATTTGATTTGCTGGGACACAATGGCTTGCACACTGTGTTTGTCGGCTAACTCAAATATTTTTGTCCAATCCACCGCCATGGGCTTCGACGCCTCTCCGTTCAAAAACCCGGCCAAAAGGTGTATAAAATATTCTTTTTCCCTTGTCATCATACACCCTCCCATAGCAGTAGTACAATGTAATAATATTCTATAAAGCACCAAATGTCAAATAACTTTCGCCAAAAAGCGACCACAATTATAATAAAAATAGCGCCTGGAGGATGGCAGGCGCTGATTGGTTTTTATAGCTTTTTCATAAATCTGATTTGCTCTTTTTCGTTGTCGAAGCCGAGGCTTCGATAGAACCTATGGGCTTCCTTTCTTGCAGAGCCGGAGTTCAGTCTAATCATATTTATCCCCTTTTCCTTTGCCCAATACTCGGCTTGCTTTATCAACGCAGTTGCAATGCCCTGCCGTCTGTATTTTTTTGAAACAGTTAAGCCAAGCAGATTTGCCAGTTCCTCAAAATACAGAGTTTTATAATCTTCGACATGAACAAAGCCCACCACACTGTTATCATATTCTGCAACAAACACCTGTTCCCTGCCAAGGTCTCGCTCTGTCAGTCGTTGTTCTATCAAAGCACTTGTGCAATTATAACCCAAATCGTCACAGCAAATTCTGCAAATATCATCCGCATCGTCAGCATTTGCTGTACGAATAATCAGCTTTTGCTTATCAATAATCTCGGTCTCGCTGTCGTCGATAGGTATCCACATTTCGTAATACCTGTTTTTTCTGCGTTCTGCTTTATTCGTTGCCAAATGATAAACTTCAACGATATACTCACTCTTTATTTTATAATTTGTTTCGGGCAGCCATGAATTAAAAATCAATTCGTGCAGGCGGGGCAATTCTGTTCCTGCGTAGCCGCCCTTTTGTGTTGTGAACACAGCGTATTTGCCGGCAGGTACGGTGATTCTCTCAAGATTATGAGAATCAACATCCTGTTGATTCCTTGCAATAGAATAAGAGCCGTTGTCAAAAATTCCATACCAAACGCCGTCATATCCATTGCATATTTTTTCGGGATAATGTTCGGCATCAACCGACCACATAATATTCTCCTGCTTAAATCGATTACCTGCTTGGCAGTCAAAACGCTTTGACAATCCCAACACATCAAAGCTGCTTACATCGACAATCTTAAAATTCATTTCCTTTGCTCCTCTAATATTCAAATCAAAGGCAACAGGCGGATATATTTTGACAGAGCCAATTTTCTTTCTTGCATTTGTCGGTGTTATCCCGTGCTGATTCACAAAGGCCTTTGCGAAAGCATCCGAGCTGTTCCAACCGTATTTCATAGCAATGTCGATAATTTTGCTGTCGCTGTCTTGCAAATCGTCAACAGCAAGGGACAGCTTGCGGCGCCTGATATATTCGTTGATTGTCATACCTGCCATATAGCCAAATAATCTTGAAAAGCTGTCACTGCTTTGCAAAGTGATTTTTGCAAGCTCGTCTATGCTTATATCCTCGGTTATATGCTCCTCGATATACATAGAAACCCGGTTCAGTTCTTCCAAAATATCCATTCCGTTCACCTCACTCACATTATAGAGCAGTAAAAGAATATATTCCCTAAGTTTTCTGTCAAAGATTTTCTTATATCATTATAGCACAAATATAAATATTAGGCATCAAAAAATGAATGTTAAGGTTAAGTAATTGCACATATTGATTTTGTAAAAAAGAAAATCCGAACCCATCGCCTAAAAACGTGAAGTTCGGATTTATCCAATATGTGTTTATGTAACGAAAATCAAACTACATATTATTTGATTTTTCTTTCAATTGTTATGCAGGAAGAAGTCAAAATTCTTTGTATTCTCCCACAAATATTTCTGTATTTTTTAAAAGTTTCTTCATCAATTACATCAGAAGAATGTAATAGCTTTAACCAACCTTCAGTTTCTACACATTCTTTTCTTGCAATTTTGAATTTAGAAAGCATATCAGGTAAACTTTGAGGATATTGTGCTTCTGAAATGTTAGCAAATACACTTGATGAAGATTTACGAATTTGCAAAATTGTATTCGCATTGTCTTTTTTATTATCTAAAGACTTGCACATCTTCTCAATTTCAACCGCCAACTGTTCCGAATATTTCATCAAAGGGTTTTCTTTCATATTCTCACCTCTTGAAACAGTATAACAGAAACAAAAATTCAAATCAAGCGAAGCCAATCAAGGCAAAGCCTTGTATGTAATCCGTCTTCAGACGGAATGTAATCGCAACTTTAATTGCGTATGTAATCATAATGAAATTATGAATGTAATCAATACGAAGGATTGCATACGCTAAGGTGATGCCATACGCCTTCGGCGATTACATACACGCTGAAGCGTGATTACATACCAATCCTTCGGATTGGATAAAAATAAAGCACCTGCTATTGCAGATGCTTTATTTTTTGGCTCCCCTTGTTGGACTTGAACCAACGACAACTCGGTTAACAGCCGAGTGCTCTACCGACTGAGCTAAAGAGGAATGTGTCACTCATATCAAGTGCTTATATATAATAACAGATTGTTAGATAGGTGTCAACACATTTTTTGAAAAATTTTAAAGTTTTTTTGCCACAGAAATATAGACTGTCATTTCGTTCTCGCCCCGATTGCCCCATGTGTAATACGGAATCATGGTAATGTCCACCGGCACAGTGTCGCAAGGAATATAGTCATAATACAAATCCTCCCGAGGCTCGGTGCGAAAGCCCTTGGCGATAATCCTACCGTCGCAGTATCGCAAATCAGCAGTTGCATCCAGGGACAGCAAATGCAAATCCTCGCCGTTATCCACACTCTCGGCACAATAAATCATCGGTCCGTATGCTACTGCCGCCTTGCCTACATTGGCACGCACCTTGCCGGAGCAGGCAACCAATCTGGGTCTGATACCAAAATCCATGCTGATAGTCATATCACCATCTACGGCAACATAGGCATAGCCGTCTCTAACGGTATATGGAACATCAATGCAAAAATCTCTGCACCAACCGGGAATACGCAAGGCTAACTCACATGGCCTGCTTGCAGAAAATGTGACGGACACTTTGCCATCGGAAGCATAAGTTGAGTCAATGTTCACATTGCCAAAATCCGTATCTATCTCTGCGCCAACATACTGATGAATATACAAAGTATTCTCGCTGCAGCTAAAACAATATGTTCCCAAGGATGTCAAAAACCGTGCCAAATTAGGAGGACAGCAAGCACAGCCAAACCATTTTTGGCGTACCGGTTTTACATGCCTTTTTCTGCTGTCGCAGTGAGAAGCGATGGGCAAAACCTCCAACGGATTAACATAAAAGAATTCCGTGCCCTCACTGCTCATAGATGCCAGAATTGTGTTATACAGTGCCCTTTCCATAACATCGCCATACTTGGACTCGGGGCTGATACAAGCCATTCTGCAAGCAAACATCGAAAGGCCAATGGAGGCGCAGGTCTCACTGTATGCAAGGTCATTTGGCAAATCATAGTCGTAAGAAAATGCCTCGCCGTCTGCGGTGGCGCCGATACCTCCGGTAATATATAGTTTTCTGTTACAGATATTGTCCCAAATACGACGGCAGGCAGAATACAGACCATCATCGTCACACAGCCTTGCCACATCCGCCATACCGGAATAAAGATAAACGCCTCTGACAGCATGTCCCACAGCCTCATACTGATGGCGGGGCTGACAATGTGCCTGGTTGTAACGGTAGCCCTCGCCGTCAGTTTTTGTATTATGCTCGGTATCATAGTAGTAGGGCTTTGTTCCGCGCTGACAAATAAAAAACTCTGCCAGGTCAAGATATTTTTTTGCTCCGGTAACGCCATATAGCTTGACTAAAGCAAGCTCGGCTATCTCGTGACCGGGGTATCCCTTTTTTCCGTTATCTCCAAACACCCGGCATAATAAATCTGCAAATCTGACAGCTGAATCCAGCAATCTGCGGTCCTGTGTTGCCTCAAAAAAAGCAACAGCGGCCTCGGTCAAATGTCCAAAACAATACAGCTCGTGAAAATCGCGAAGATTGGTAAACACCTGGGATGGGTCATTGATAATATACAAAGTATCCAGATAACCGTTATCCATCTGGGCAGAGCATACAAGGTCAATCACCTCGCTTGCCTGGGCAAACAATTGGGGGTCATAATGATTAATTAAGGAATATGCCACAGCTTCCAGCCATTTGTACACATCACTATCCTGGAACACCCAACCATGAAAAGCGCCCTCAGGTGCGTCCTGTCCGTAATACCACTTGTCGGTGGGATAAACAGGCACGGATTTGCCCAAAGCTCTGTCCCGCAACACGGCAACAGCCTTTTTAAAATTCTCTATAGCGTAGCTCTTTTCTGCGCCGGGAATATTATCGTGGAGAGCTTGATACTGATAGGGTATGACATTACGCCTTACCACCTCCAGCCTCTCGCTCCAAAACCGGTCTGTAATACGAATATTCTTTTGGGGAACAGGGTACGAAAATCTACTTTTATCCATTAAATTCTCCATAAATATGTTCTAATCCAGCAACATTCTTGCATAAGCGTTTTCCATAGTACAGCCCGTCAGGATATTGTCAATACCCCTTGCTGTGGCGTAATCCGCAGATAACCTGTGGGTCACAAAGCAGCAAGGAATACCCATACTCTTGGCCCTGTGTGCCAAATCCTTTGCCCCTTGTGGAACCGTGGCACTGTGAAACATACCAATCAGCACAGCATCCACATTATCAAGGCAGTAATTACAGCAATCCATATTGACATAGGCATTCGCAATCAACACATTCTTGGCGATAATATTGCGACTGTTAACCGGAGGCAAGGTAGAATCCAATGCCAAAAATTTGTCGTCAATACCTGCGCTTGTAACACAGAGTGCCGGCATTAATCTGTCATAGGACACATACACGCCCTGACCACCGGACAGCAAATGCTCTACAGCCATACCAAAATTTGCAACTGCGTTGCTGTCGGGGTCCTCCGGGGGCTTATCTGCGGCAACCAAAACGATATTCCTGTCAGGATAAGCGTTGCCAACCATTGCGGCGGTATATGCCAATGTGTCACTACCGTGCAAAATAATCACCCCGTCGTATCCCGCAAAATCAATGCTGTCAATGCAGTCAAACAGAATTTGCCAGTTATCCACACACAAACTCTCGGACAATATACTAAATGGCGAAAGGCTGTGGAACTCCACATTGTCATTGTGATAATAGCAAAGTATCTTCAGATTATTCTCATCCAGGGATATGAACTCCCCTTTTTTGCTGCCGATGGTACCTCCAAGGGCAACAATCATAATTTTGTTTTTCATTTTACCACCGATTTTATTGTAACCCAACATTCTGTTATTTGCAAGTTAATATAAAATTAAAGATTTATTTGTTGACAACAGGTGCATATTTTTTTACAATAATCCTACAATACAGCAAAGGAGCTGAATCTATGCTTGAATACAGATACGACACCCAGCTGCTCATCGAGGGCGAGGATTTGGACGAGGATGCTATCAACAAATACTTTGTAGAAAACTTCAAGGGCGACTGCCTTATCGCTGTGGGGGACGAAGAATTAATCAAAATTCATTACCACACCAACGAGCCCTGGAAGGTGCTGGAATACTGCCGCAGTCTTGGAGAAATCTTTGATATTGTAGTAGAAGATATGGACCGACAAGAAAGAGGACTAAAAGGATAATGAAAATAAAAAAAGGATTTGCAAAAAGAAACATTGCCGGCTCAAACATTGTTGTGCCTGTTGGTAACACCACATACGAATTTAACGGAATGATTACCCTCAACGACTCAGGGGCTTTCTTTTGGGACTGCTTCACAAAGGACATCACCATTGATGAAGCGGTGACAATGGTAACCGGCGAATACGATGTGGATGCCGACACAGCCCGCAGGGATATAGAAAAATTTGTTGCCCTGCTGGAAGAAAATGATTTGATAGAAAAATAAAGGCCAACGCGATTGTCAACCGATAGCTCCCCTTATTATGATGTTAAGGGGAGCTGTCGCATTGTTTGCAACAACAAAAAGCCTCCCAAAACGGGAGGCTTTAACTATGCTACATCTTAATATGGCGAAGCTGTTCCTCATCGAATGTGGACAAAAACTCGTCATAGCTACCCTTGCGGTCAATGTACTTGCTGCCGCTAATCTCGATAATTCTGTCGGCAACAGTTTCTACAAACTGATGGTCGTGAGAGGTAAACAATACCGTCTCGGGATAACGGATAAGGCCATTGTTAAGGGCTGTGATTGACTCCAGGTCAAGATGGTTGGTGGGTTCGTCAAGTATGAGTACATTGGCGCCGCTGAGCATCATCTTGCACAGCATACAACGCACACGCTCGCCACCGGAAAGAACATTGGACATCTTTAGCGCCTCGTCGCCGCTGAACAGCATCCTGCCCAGCCAGCCACGAATATCTGCCTCAAGGACCTCGTCCGTGTACTGACGCAGCCAGTCAACCAATGTCAGCTGTACATCGTCAAAATACGGGCTGTTGTCACTGGGGAAATAGCTCTGCGAAGTAGTAACTCCCCACTTGTAGCTGCCCTCGTCCGGCTCCATCTCGCCCATAATAATTTTGAACAAGGTTGTCTTTGCCACAACATCGGAGCCAACAAATGCAACCTTTTCTCTTGGATGGATAACAAAAGAAATATCGTCAAGCACCTTACGGTCACCGATTGTCTTTGTCAAATGGTCAACTCGCAAAAGGTCATTGCCGCACTCTCTGTCCGGCTTAAAGTCAACATACGGGAAACGGCGTGAGGATACAGGCATCTCTATCATTTCCAAGGCGTCAAGCTGCTTTTTTCGGCTGGTAGCCTGCTTGGACTTGGCGGCGTTTGCCGAGAATCTGTTGATAAAATCCTGCAGCTCCTTAATCTTTTGCTCATTCTTCTTGTTTTGGTCCCTGGCCTGGCGCTGACGCATTTGGGTGTACTCATACCAAAAGTCGTAGTTACCGGTATAAAGAGTAATCTTGCCGTAATCCACATCGCAAATATGGGTGCATACCTTGTTCAAAAAATGACGGTCGTGGGAAACGACAATAACCGTATTTTCAAAATCCAGCAAAAAATTCTCCAGCCAGCTGATAGCGGACAGGTCGAGGTGGTTGGTAGGCTCGTCCAACAAAAGAATGTCGGGGTTGCCGTACAACGCCTGAGCCAAAAGCACCTTTACCTTAAGGTCGGAGGGTAGCTCTGCCATCTTCAAATAATGATACTCGTCGGTTACACCCAATTTGTTGAGCATAAATTCTGCGTCGCTCTCCGCATTCCAGCCATCCAGGTCGGCAAACTCTGCCTCCAGCTCGCCTGCCTTAATGCCGTCCTCCTCGCTAAAATCCTCTTTTGCGTAGAGGGCGTCTTTTTCTTCCATAATCTCAATAAGACGGGGATTGCCCATAAGCACGGTGCGAACAACCTCGTAGTCATCGTAGGCAAAGTGGTCCTGCTTCAGCACAGACAATCTTTCTCCGGGGGTGATATTGATTTCGCCCTTACTTGGCTCAAGTTCCCCGCTGAGCACCTTGAGGAAGGTGGACTTGCCGGCACCGTTGGCACCGATAATACCATAGCAGTTGCCGGGAGAGAATGTAACATTAACCCTCTCAAAAAGAGAACGACCACCGAATTGTACTGATATATTATTAGCTTGAATCATATCGGCTACCTCCATTTCAATGGTAAGATTTTAACACAAGTGGAATGTAATTTCAACCATTATATATTTATTTTATTTTGGCACAATACGACAATATTTTTGGCGGCATTGTACTATAATCCTGGTGACAAGATTATAGGAAGTGTAAATATGACAGTAAGGGAAAAAATTAGTCCCACATCAATCAAGGACAGCAGGATATTACACAATATCATAATATACTCAGGATACACATTGGCAGGTTTTGTGCTGAGTGTGGGCAAAACGGCACTGGGGTGCACGCCCTTTGGGGTGGCATTGATTGCAGTATCAAAGCGAAAAGGCTATCTGTTCGCCACATTGGGAGCGCTGATTGGATATATGATGGGAGGCATAAATACATATTCTGCCCGATACCTGGCGGCAGTAGTAATTGCCTGCCTTGGCGCATTTGCCGCAGAAGTATTCGAGTTGGGATTAAGCCCGTCATTTCCTATGGCAATGGCATTTCTTGCGGATTTTTCAACAGGAACGGTAATGAATCTGCATTTGGGTACAGAAACAAAACAATATGCAGTCGTTCTGGGAGAAGCTATACTGTCAATGGGCGGAGCATATTTTTTATACAAGGGCTTGAACACCAGCCTGTACAGACTCAGGCTACGGGCATTGCCCATATCCGATCTGGTGTGCATTGTGATATGCCTTGCCATACTTGCCCTCAGCTTTTCTGCTTTGCACTTTGGCATAATTTATCCCGCCCAAATAATAGCTGTGCCTATTATACTGTTTTCCCTAAGATATGCAGGCGAGCAATGGGGAGTAATCCTGGCATTAACCTTGGGATTTTCTCTCAGCGTCGGCAACAGAGATATGCTGTTTTTGGTAGGCGGAATGGGATTTTCGGTACTGACAGCATCACTGTTCTCCACCATATCATCGTTGAACATTGGCATTGCATATATGTGCTCAATGGTGTTCTTTTCCATAGCCGGAGGAGATGATGTCGGTCTGTCAATATTCACAAACAGCTTAATAGGGACTCTGATATTTGTGTTGATGCCGGAAGTTGTTACAAAGCGGATCAGCGCCTTTTGGGATAACGGAAAAGATATTGCTCCGGACGGTACCCTTCGCCAAAACTTGGTGCTGAAGCTTCGCTTTGCCTCCTCTGCTATGGCCGCTATCAGCGAAAGTGTGGACCAAGTCAGAGAAAAAATCAACGCAATATCCCGAACAGAAAATCAGCGTTGCCGAGACCAAATAACTGAGGACGAATATATACAACGAGAGATAATTTTGGAAAAAACAAACCAAATCCGTATGGTAGCATCGGACCAATTTTTCTCCATATCCGATATGCTCAACGACCTGGCATTAGAATTTGATGAGGCAGAAATATTCGATGCCAACGCCGCCGGCAAAATAAGACGATTCCTTGGGGACTACGAAATGTATCCCGCCAATATATCTGCAATAGAGGACAAATTCGGCAGAATGAGAATAGAAATATTGTTTTCAGGTTTTGTCACCGGCCTTGACAATCCCAAGTTAAGACACGGAATCAGCAAAATATGTTCCCGATATTTTGAGGATGGCAGGATAACGAATTTTAAGAACGAAACAATGCTATCCTTTTACGAAAAGCCCAATTATCGCTTGGATATAGGCTATGCCCAGCACAGTGCCGAAGGCAAGCTGTGCGGTGATACCGTCAAAGCAATTGAGGATAACAAGGGGCACAGCATACTGATAATCAGCGACGGAATGGGCAAGGGTTCTCGGGCAGCGCTGGACGGCGCCATGGGAGCCGGACTGCTATCACGACTAATCAATGCGGGATTTGGCTTTGACAGCGCCCTAAAGGTCGTCAACTCCGCCCTGCTTGTAAAAAGCAATGACGAGAGTCTGGCAACGCTGGATATTGCCAACATTGACCTGTTCACAGGCAAATGCGAAATATACAAGGCAGGCGCGCCGGCAAGCTACATAATCAAAAATCACAGCATTACAAAATGTGAGTTAACCTCCATGCCTGCCGGTATTCTGCGTGGAATTGAATTTGCAAAAAGGACAGCAGTAATAGGCGTTGATGACTGCGTAATTCTTATGAGCGACGGCATTACAGACTTGGGAGAAGAGTGGCTGCAAGGCTGTATTTCTGCCATCACAGACAAGTCCTCACAACAAATCGCAGACTATATACTGAACTCGGCGCTGGAGTACTGTCATCAGGATGCGCCTGATGATATGAGCGTGATTTTTGCCAGACTGGAAAGGAATTGATAATATGAGTGGTATTTTTGGATACATCGGTAAATCTGACTGCAAGGATATCCTGCTGGATGGAATATCTGCACTGCACAACAGAGGATGCGAGACCACCGGCATTGCGTTGAAAACAGAAAACAATATTGTTGCCATCAAGACAAAGGGCAATGCCGAATCACTAAAACAAGGACAGAACACAAACATAGACGGTACAATGGGTTTAGCACAAACAGATATTGCACTTCGCTGTTTTGCCGCAAATATAACTGCCAAGCCTGCCGCCAACGGCAAAGCGGCCGTGTGTATGGACGGCGATATAAAAGGCTTCGAAACATTGTGCAGAAGCTATGCTGCGAAGTTTTCCGCAGTAACAGACGAAGATTTGGTTGTAGCTATACTTACCTCAATTGAAAGCAATGACGGTACTCAATTACTAAACAGTCTTCTCACCGCAATACCCGAATTGCCCACTACGGCATTTTTTATAAACAGCGAAAACGCAATATTCTGCCACAGAGGGGATATGCCCCTGCTGATAGGTATCGGCAACGGCGAGCATTACATTTCCAGCCAAATGAACGCTCTGTCCGGAAAAGCTAACAAATATATTGTGCTGTCAGAGGGAGACTCTGCAAAAATCACAACGGACAAGGTTGTTATTTTTGACTCTAAAGGCAAACGGGTTCGTCGTAGTATGTACGGTATTCCTCCATACGATTATGACGAATATTGTTATCTTCCGGCCGAAGATATTGGATATTCTCCTTTTGTAATCAACGACAGCCTATCCCATATAATGCATAAGTGCAAATTCGACTTTGATTACTTGAGGCTCACCAAACGCTATCTGGATAAATTGAATGAAATCTATGTTATCGGCGAAGGGGATTCATTAGCTGTCGCCCTGTGTGCCGGTCATAACATAGCAGCTTTCACCGACATACCTGTTGTACCTATGAGCAGCCAAGAACTGCTTTGCTCCGGCAAATATATCGACCGACGGTCGTTAATAATTTGCGTCAGCCACAGAGGAGAGGACAGAATCACACTATCCGCAATAAAAAAATGCGCAGATGAGAAAGCGCGAATTATTGCCATAACAGACGACCCATATTCACAGATAGCACGATTATCTGACGATATAATCTGCCCACAATGCAAATTCAGTAATGACAGTATATCGCTGCGAAGCTTTTTTGCCGATTATATCGTACTGTGCTCCCTTGGTATATATATCGGCAAAAAATGCGGCATAGTGTCCGACACCTATTACAGCGTTGCCATAAAGATGATGGAATTGTTGCCCGGCAAAATAATGTCGGCCGTCAATACAGTACCGAATTTGTTATCAAAAGCATTTAATAATAAAGAAAGCATAATAGTTACCGGCTTTCAGCAAGACTACCCCTTAGCCCTTGAGAGCAGCCGGGTATTACAAGCACTTGCGAACATACCGGTAATTGCGGCAGAAACATCTGTTTTGGACTGCAATTTCACCGTGTTTTTACAAAACCGCTGCACGGTAATTGCAATTGTAACAACAAACTATCAACTGAATTCTGCATTGCATTGTTTACTCCGCGCAAGGGCATTGGACGCAAAAATAATTATTTACACCACCGGCAGTCTACAACAGGAATTTGCCGACTTTGAAACCGTAATAACCTTCAACGATAGTCTTCTGCCATTGAATCCTTTGCCTTGTATAGCAGGACTGTACGCAACTGCTACAGAACTAATGCAAAAAAATAAGAATATGCCGACTACCGAAATCACGGCACAACCGGCATAATACATTGCTATAACAAAGAATAAAGCCACTATCGAAAGATAGTGGCAAAAAAGATGTCGGCGCCGACCTATTTTCCCGGGAAGCTGCCCTCCAAGTATTTTCGGCACGCATGAGCTTAACTACCGTGTTCGGGATGGGAACGGGTGGACCCTCAGCGTAATAAACACCGACTATGAACTGTAACGACGGTCACAGTTGTTTGTGGACCTATGTTGGTAATCATCCATAAGGTCTGTGGTGACCCGTAGGAGAATCGAACTCCTGTTTTCGCCGTGAGAGGGCGATGTCTTAACCGCTTGACCAACGGGCCACTGATGGTACACCATCAGGGACTCGAACCCTGGACACCCTGATTAAGAGTCAGGTGCTCTACCAACTGAGCTAATGGTGCATAGCTCATTCAAAGTATCTTTGTACTCTGAAAACTAAATACAGATAATCAATGGTTTGAAATCAACTTAACCCTCAGACACTCTGAAAGGTCAAGCCCTCGACCTATTAGTATTGCCTAGCTAAATACATCACTGCACTTACACATGCAACCTATCAACCTCGTAGTCTACAAGGGGTCTTAACTGTAAACAGTGGGATATCTTATCTTGGAGACGGCTTCACGCTTAGATGCTTTCAGCGTTTATCCGATCCGCACATAGCTGCTCGGCCGTGCCATTGGCATGACAACCGATACACCAGCGGTGCGTCCATTCCGGTCCTCTCGTACTAGGAACAGCGCTCCTCAAATATCCTACGCCCACGACAGATAGGGACCGAACTGTCTCACGACGTTCTGAACCCAGCTCGCGTACCACTTTAATCGGCGAACAGCCGAACCCTTGGGACCGAATACAGCCCCAGGATGTGATGAGCCGACATCGAGGTGCCAA
>JAQXWS010000026.1 GCA_029225565.1 Eubacteriales bacterium | reverse complement strand
TTATTAATTTGCTCTTTGATACATTCTCCAAAAGGCAACAATTTTAATACGGGAGGAGCAAGCCCCTCCCCTACAATTACCTGTGACAATATTTCTTTTCTATCCTTGGTGCATATCGTTATAAAATATGCACCATTTTGTAAATAATCGTAATTTTTAACCTATTTGGTTTTCTCTTTTGTAATTCCATAATTTTATTTTATCATTAATATTTGCAGAATTCAAGTTGTCTCAATACCAAAATCATCTGCCAACCCATGTTTGCTAATGTTATATAAAAATGCATTTGAAATTTTATCGTAAATTCCATAATAATCAAGCCGGGAGGGGCGTCCTCTCGGCTTTTGTTTTACGGATTTTTCTTTTTACCGGTGAATATTGATACTCCGAAGATTGTTACCAACAGGGTCAGAGCGAATACCATCCAGCCGATGCGTTCCCCGGTGCTATGCTGAGCGAAGAAATCATAATATCCCTTGAGATAAACCACAGTCACAATTATCGGCAGTACATACTGCATATACACCCTTGACCAGGCAGGGAACTTTACGCCTGAACCGGTGTTTGCCTCTTTTATAAAATTATCAAAGCCCCAGCCATTCTTCCTAACGCAAAACATAACAAACAGCAGACTGCCCAAAGGCAAAAGATTGTAGGACACAATAAAGTCCTCCAAATCCATAATACCGGTACCCTGTCCGAGGGGCTGAATACGGGACAGCACATTGAAGCCCAGTATTGCAGGAACAGAAATTGCGGTTACGATAACAAAGTTAACGCCTACGGACTTGCCACGGGTCCAGCCCTTCATATCCATAAAGGTGGCAATCAAATTTTCAAACACCGCCACAATAGTTGACAAAGCGGCAAAGGACATAAACACAAAAAACAGTGAGCCCCATACTCTACCACCCGCCATTTGGTTAAACAAATTTGGCAAAGTGATAAACAACAGGGACGGTCCGCTGTCAGGCTGTACGCCAAATGCAAAGCAGGCAGGAATAATAATAAATCCGGCAGTCAATGCAACAAAGGTATCCAACACCATAACGCTGATTGCCTCGCCGCCCAGTCGTTTTTCTTTGCCAAGATAGGAGCCGAAAATCTCCATAGCGCCAATGCCCAGACTAAGGGTAAAAAAGGCGTGGCTCATAGCGGCAAACACCGCAGTGCCAAAGCCCTGCTCCTTTACGGACTTAAAGTCAGGCAGCAGATAAAACTCAAAGCCTTCCCTTGCGTTAGGCAGGGTTGCCGAATTAACAGCCAGCGCCAACATCAATATGATAAGCAAGCTCATCATAATCTTTGTGATTTTTTCTACACCGTTTTTTACACCTAATGAGCAAATACCAAAGGACACTGCAATGGCAACAAATGCCCACAGACCCATGGTTTGGGGTTGTCCCAACATCTCGCCAAAGACATTGCCCACCTGCTCAACGCTGAGCCCCGACAATCTGCCGGTAATCTCAAGATAGGCATAATAAAGCATCCATCCGCCAACCATGGTGTAAAAGGACATAAGCAAAAAGCATCCGATAATACTAATCCACTTTAGGTTATGCCATTTTGTGCCCTGGGGCTCCAGCTTTTCAAAAGCGCGACCCATACCCAATTGACTGCCTCTGCCGACAGCAAACTCGGACACAAGAATCGGGAATCCCAACAAAACCAAGAACAACAGATACATTACGATGAATGCAGCGCCGCCGTACATACCGCATATATACGGGAATTTCCATACATTGCCAATACCTATAGCACAGCCTGCAGATACCAATATAAATCCAAATCGGGAAGCAAAAGTTTCTCTCTTATCCATAAAAATCTCCTATTGCACAATACTAACAAATAATGCCAAAAGCAATTGCCCGGTAGTGAAATGAATCATCAAAAATCAAAGCCGTCATCCATATCTCCGGAGGCGTCATTGTGGCGGATGCGTTCTTTTTCTTCCTCCAGCTTTTGGTAAAATACCTTTCTTATAACGCCTGCCAATATTAACCCCACACCCACCACAGCTATGCCCGCTGCTACACAAAGCATAATCTTGGACTTATCGGACATACGGGCAGTATTCTTTGGCTGATACTGAGCAACGGTAACGCCACCTATTGCAGGATTATCCTCCTGAATATTTTCGGTGGGCTGCGCATAGTACTTGGTGGAATTGCTATTAGTGTCAGCGGATGCGGGCTTAGCGCTTTTTTCTGCCCCTTTAGAGTTGGAGGGCATTGGCTTGTAAAACTTTGTGGTGGTTTCTTTTTTATCGGTAGTACTGCGATGGGTGGATTTTGCAGTAGCCTTTTCTCTTGAACTGGGCAGTAAAACCGGAGCCGTGGTTGTGGTGGTAATCTCCTCCACAAAGGTGTCAACCACCATATTCTCCTTCAGTAAGTACCTATGTCCGTTAATCCACAAGCTAAAGGTCACCCTGTTTCTGTCCTTTCCGTTGCGAAAATCCACACAACAGGCATATCTGCCGCTTTTACTTTCGGGATAGGTCTCGTAGTTTTGGTGTACAACAAAAAATCGGGACATATCATCAACACAATCGCATAATCCGTTACTATCAATAGAGAACAGGTAATTCTCATTACTGTCAGTTACGCTGAATTCTATCTTAACCTCGTCGGGTCTAATCACTTCTTCATTGGTGACACCGATGTAAATATACAGACAATGCTCCTGGGAGTCAATATAATACTTGAGCGTACCTATGGCTGTGCCGAATATTGATGGCTGTTCAAAGGTTTCGGTAACGGCATTGTTTGTGCCATACCACTTGTCGAACTGCATATAGTCGCCGTTGTAGGCATACACGGTAAAGGAGGAGGCCGATACAATCATACAAACTGCAGCAGCAACAAATCTGGTAAAAAACTTACGCATATACTTCTATACTTCCTCCCATCTTTTTTTAATAATATATCATATTTCGACATATATTGCAACGAGGATAAGGGTAATAATACGGACTGTTATTTGACAACAGGCGCCAAAATGTGTATGCTAAATAAAAGTAAAAAAAAGGACGGCGATAATATGCCACTGCAAATAATAAGAAATGATATTACCAAGGTAAAATGCGACGCAATTGTCAATGCTGCCAACTCCACTCTTCTGGGTGGCGGCGGAGTCGATGGCGCCATTCATCGTGCGGCCGGCAAAAAACTGCTGGCGGAATGTATGAAGCTGCACGGATGCAAGGTTGGAGAAGCAAAAATCACCAACGCTTACAATCTTCCCAGCAAATATGTAATCCACACCGTTGGTCCAAAATGGCACGGCGGCAATAATAACGAAAAGACTATGCTGGAGAACTGCTACCGCAATTCCCTGTTGCTTGCCAAAGAAAACAAATGTGACAGCATTGCTTTTCCTCTAATCTCCAGCGGAGTATATGGCTATCCCATGGAACAAGCCTTCCGTGTGGCAATGGACACCATCACCGAATTTTTGGACAAAAATGATATGCTGGTGTACATAGTAGTATATGACCGCAATGCAGTCAGCATAGGCGAAGAGCTGTACTGCAGCATAACACAGTACATAGACGATAACTATGTTGAGGAGCATAAGTCCTACGGATACAGAAATTTTGATACGCTGCAAAGGGACATATCCATTCCAATGCAGACAAATACATACGAGGACGTAAGGTCCGTTCCCCTTGATGACAAATTTCTGTACGAAGAACCGGCAGATACAACAGCCAACCTGTCAGAAATAGTGGATATGCTGGACGAAAGCTTTTCGCAAATGCTGATACGAAAAATTGACCAGCGAGGAATGAAGGACAGCGAATGCTACAAAAGAGCAAATATAGACCGCAAATTATTCTCAAAAATCAGGTCAAACCCTCAGTATAAGCCCAGCAAACCAACAGTAATAGCCTTTTGTATTGCGCTGGAGCTCAGTCTGGAGGAAACTAACGAAATGCTGATGAAAGCTGGCTTCGCTCTATCGCATAGCAACAAATTCGATGTAATCATAGAGTACTTTATAAAAAAGGGTAACTACAATATTTTTGAGATAAACGAGGCATTATTCTACTTTGACCAAAATCTGCTGGGCGCATAAATGTCGCATACAAAGCGACCAATGTCTGCCAAAAAACTCCTATAATGCAGTTGTAAGGTTAATAACCGAGCAATAACATTAAAGGAGTTTTTATTATGAAAGAAGAAATCAAAATTCGCAACAACATTACCGAGATGGTATTCATCCTGGACCGTTCCGGCTCAATGGCAGGACTGGAAAGTGACACAATCGGAGGATTCAACTCGCTAATAAAAAAGCAAAAAAAGCAAGCCGGCAAGTGCTATGTGTCCACCATTCTGTTTGACAACTACAGCAGGGTGCTATATGACAGAGAAAAATTAGAGGCAATCCGGCCAATGACCGAGGATGACTACTATGTGGGAGGTTGCACAGCCTTGTGCGACGCCATCGGTGGAGCAATCCGCCACATAAAGAATATCCACAAATACGCAAGGCCTGAGGATGTGCCGGAGCATACGATGTTCGTAATCATTACCGACGGTATGGAGAACGCCAGCCACAAATACTCAAGCGAAATGATAAAGCAGATGATAAATCAACAAAAGAATTGTGGGTGGGAATTCCTGTTCATCGGCGCAAATATTGACGCTGTAGAAACAGCCGGTAATCTGGGTATAGCCGAGGACAGGGCAGTAAACTACTGCGCAGACTCAAGGGGCACCGGCGTAGTATATGACACCGTTGCCGAAGCCTGCTGCAATGTGAGGGCCTGCGCGCCATTGTCGGCAGATTGGAGCGACAGAATCAACAAGGACTACAACAGCAGAAAATAATTATTTAGCCACAGCTTGTCTGTGGCTTTTGTGCAATATGCAGTTGACTTGGCTCACCTTATAATGTAACATAATATGTGTGCATTAAAAACATAATACACATAATGATGTAAGGAGAAGTGTTATGCTGAAAAAATCACTTATTGCAAAAACTCAAGGCAAAGCCAACAAGGAGCAAACGGTAATAATTGACAATATCAGAATTACCTACATCACCCCCTGCCTAATCAGAGTGGAGGTTGACGAATTTACTGACCTTGCCAGCCAGACAGTATGGTTTAGAGCCTTTGAGTCCGGTGATATGAGGGTGAATAAATCAGGTAAGTATATAACTGCAGAAACGGAAAAAGCAATTTTTACCATAAAAAAGGGCAAGCCCTATTCCGTACTGATAAAGGATACCGGCAACACGGAAATATTCTCTAAGCAAAAGAATCTAAAGGGTACCCGTCGCACTCTGGACCAGGTGTCCGGTGGGGCAAGGCTGGATGAAGGATTGATTACCGAAAACGGCGCTTACCTGCTGGACGACAGCAACACAATGCTACTGAACGAGGAGGGCATTTTTGTGCCTCGCAAGGGTGGCAAGGACTACTACGCCTTTGCCTACGGAAAAAATTATCGGCAGACCATACAGGCATTTTACTCCATCAGCTCGCCTGTACCTGTTATCCCCCGTTATGCACTGGGTGTATGGTGGAGCAGATACCATGCCTACACCCAAAAGGAATATCTTGACCTAATGGCGGAGTTCAAAAACAGGGATATACCTCTCACAGTAGCAACAGTGGATATGGACTGGCATTGGGTACACAATATCAAGGACAAATTCGGCGTTAATTACAGCGGTTGGACCGGCTACAGCTGGAACAAGGAGCTGTTCCCCGATTACAAAGAATTCCTAAGAAAGCTAAAAGAACAAAACCTGCACATCACCCTCAATTTGCACCCTGCCGACGGCGTGCATAGCTACGAGGATATGTATGAGGATATGGCAAAAGCTGTGGGAATTGACCCTGCTGCAAAAAAGACTGTGGATTTCAAATGCGGCAGCGACGATTTTTGGAACGCTTATTTTGATATACTCCACAAACCGTACGAGCGTGATGGCGTTGACTTTTGGTGGATTGACTGGCAGCAGGGCAAAACCAGCGATGTTAAGGGCCTTGACCCCCTGCCGGCATTGAATCACTACCACACCCTGGACAATGCCGAGGACGGCAGGATGCCCATGATTCTGTCCCGATATGCCGGACTGGGCTCTCACAGATACCCGCTGGGATTTTCCGGCGACACATATATTAACTGGGAAACCCTTGATTTTCAGCCATACTTTACCGCAAATGCAGCAAATGCCGCATACAGCTGGTGGAGCCACGATATCGGCGGTCATCAATGGGGCGGACGGGATGACGACTTGTATTTGCGTTGGCTGCAATTCGGTGTATTCTCGCCTATTATGCGACTGCACAGCACCGCAACTCCCGTACTCGGCAAGGAGCCCTGGAAGTATCGCAGCGATGTGTACAAGGAGGCAAAGCGCTGGCTCAACCTACGGCACAAAATGATACCGTACATATTCACTATGGACCACAGGACCCACAGCGAAGGTATCGCTCTGTGCGAACCAATGTACTACTCATACCCAAATGATATACGAGCATATTCTGTAAAAAATCAGTATATGTTCGGCAGCGAGCTAATCTGTGCCCCAATCACCCATCCTCAGCACAAGGAAATTGAGATGGGCAGCGCCCAAGTATATGTTCCAAAGGGTAGATGGGTTGACATCTTTACCGGCCAGGCTTATGAGAACAGCGGTATCGTCACTATGTTCCGCGACTTGGATTCCTTCCCTGTTTTGGCGAGGGAGGGCGCTATAATACCAATGTCCGCCGACAAAGGCAACAAGGTTGACAATCCGCAAAGACTGGAAATATGGGCATTCTCAGGTGACGGAGAGTTTACGCTGATTGAGGATAACAGCAAAACGGACTTTGCACAGCATTTATGCAAAACAAAGATGACTATTTTGTACACAGAAAACAAAGTCACCTTTACCATCGGCAAGCCCGAGGGCGACACCGAGGTAATCCCGACACATAGGGATTACAAAATCATCGTAAAAGACTTGGAGCACAACGGACAACCGGTGGTAATTGAGCTGAATAATTGCACCTGTGACAGAGAATACAGCGTCTCTGTTGATAATGTAAAACGGGTGCAAAAGATGGAATTGACCGACGCTGTTATACACTACCTGTCACGCTGGCAACAAAAAACAATCAAAAAAATGTCGCCCTACCGCAAGCTGGAAAAATGCACTACGCCACAAGAATTGCTTGCTGCACTGCCATCCTCCGGACTACCGAGGGCAGTTGCCGGCGCACTGCGAGAATATGCAGTTCAATCGTAACACAAAAAGCAGACACAAAATGTGTCTGCTTTTTGTGTGTTGTGACATTGTACAATTTACATTCTGTTACAAACAAATATGTGGGCTAACAATATGGCGACAAAGCAAGTTATTTTGCTACAATATGCTTTATCTCGAACTCCCGACCGGTGATAATTTTTAGGTTTGGGGAATCGCATTTTGGGCAGGTCATACCAAAGGAATGTACACTGTCCACATTGCCGCAGCTGAGGCATTGAGCTGTAGCCGGCACCACCTCCACGGTGAGAGTTGCGTCGCTGTACGCAGTGGTATCCCTGACCGTTTGCCAAGCCTCCTCAAGATACCGGGGCACAACATCTGTCATCTCCCCCACTCTGAGGACAATCTCACTAAGCCGGGACAAATCGTTGGCAGCCATAAAGCTGTCCACCGTCTTTGTAACCCGGTACAACAATCCTAATTCATGCATAATCTATGCGTTCCATTCGTCAATTTTTGATGCCAGCCAATGGGCAAGCGCAGGCACGCCCTCCCCTGTTTTGGCGCTGATAAAGAAAATCTCGGCATTGGGATTAATAGCCCTGATTCTCTGTACCACAGCCTCATCATCAAACCTAAACACCGGCTTTGCGTCAATCTTGTTGATGATAACACAGTCGCTGACGGAGAACATCAACGGGTATTTTAACGGCTTATCGTCCCCCTCGGGTACAGAGAGAATCATAGCGTTCATACCGGCGCCGGTATCAAACTCGGCAGGACATACCAGATTGCCCACATTCTCCAGCACTACAAAATCCTTGCTCCAGCCGTCAAAGTTGTCCAGTCCCTGACGGGTCATACCTGCATCAAGGTGGCACATACCGCCGGTGTGGAGCTGGATAGTACTGATGCCGACATCGGCTATTGTTCCGGCGTCAACATCGGAGTCAATATCCGCCTCCATAACGCCGATACTGTATTCTGCCCGTAGCCGGTGGATAATTGCCAGCAGGGTTGTGGTTTTGCCGGAGCCGGGTGAGGACATAAGGTTGAGTAGAAATGTCTTTTTTTCTCTCAGGTCGGCGCGCAGCTTGTCAGCCTCCCGGTCATTGTTAGCAAGTACAGATTTTTTTAAATCAACTATCTTGTAATCAGCCATAATAAACGCTCCTTATTCCTTTATATTTTAATGACCGCAGGTGATAAAGTCAAGACATAAAAACGGCGCAGCCGTCCTGCTGCGCCATAATAATTATTCTACGGTAATCTGTCCGCCGTGATTACTCGAGCCGTATCCGATATAGCTCTTGCCCGGATTAAGTACAATGTCTTCGCCCGTTGCGGCATCATGAATCCACAGCTTGCCGTCGGTTACGCCCCACTTAATATTGACATAAGTGCCCTGGGACAGCACCATACCGTCACCGCCTGACAGGTGATAATCGCAGTAAGTCTCGCTGCCGCCCTGACCCTTGTAATTCTCCTTGACAACATATTCAGTACTGTCGTTGAGGAAAATCAAGTTCTGCCACTTAACTTCGGCGGTACCGTACTGAGAGTCAAAATCGGTGGTGGTATAAACGCCTGATGCCGAATCGTAGGTAAAGGTTGCCTTTTTTGGGCAATTAGATGACCACTTGTATGTAGCGGTGTTGGCAACATTGCCACTCAAGGGCTTAGCCTCCTGGCTAAACTTAAGTGTGGTAAACTTGGATTCGTTAAGGGTGGTGTCAATCTTTTTCGCTTCCAGCAGCTTGGGAACAGCGGTTCCGTTGAGATAACCGGTATGCTCCACGGTGGAAGTTCTCGACTTATCACGGCCGAAGTATCCGCCGTCCTCGCTGAGGGACAGTAGGTTGATATGGTCGATACCCTTTGTCTTGAACACCTCGCTGGCACCTACATAATTGCCGCGGCTGTGCGACATACCTGCATGAATGAACACGGCGTCAAACAACTGGCTGAAGTTGATGAAAGGCGGTCTGGCGGAACGAGCCGGGCCAACCTGCTCAGGTACCTTGTTATAATCTGCCCAGAATAACAGAAGTCTGGTTGAGAACTCACTCTCGCCCTCAAGCACAATATCTGCATCTGCAAGACCCCACTGCGGTCTGACGGACTCGGTGGAATACTCATTTTCTACAACAACGGCAACAGGTCTTTGGGTCAATGCCGATTGGTCGTAGCCACTCTCGCCGGTCAATGGGTTAATTGCGCCCACAACTGCCGGTGAGCCATCCTGCTGCAGAGCTGCGCTTGTGTCAGCGTCCTTTGGAGCCGCTTCCTTTTTG
>JAQXWS010000025.1 GCA_029225565.1 Eubacteriales bacterium | reverse complement strand
ATATTAAAACTCCCTTGTGGTATGTTGTGCTACAAGGGAGTTAATTATTTGAGAATATATATCAAGAATTACGGTAAAATTTCAAGCCAATAGCCGTCGGGGTCTTCGATGAAATAAATGCCCATTTCGTGATTTTCAAAGCAGATACATCCCATTTCCTCATGCTTTTTATCTACTCATTCCTATCATCACTCTCATAGTTAAAGCAATCATTTACCGCATTACAATAAGAATCCGAACCATCAATCTCATCATCACTTTCAACATTCTTTTTGTTAGGTGCGATAACGCCTGTGATTTTCAGCAAGCCAACGCTTAATGCAACGGAAAAGAACATCACAATAGCATTTAATAAATCGTTACGCGTTTCCTGCCTGAGAATAATTGCAAATGCGCCGATGATAATAGCAATTGCTCCAATGCATGACCATAAAATCGTGCTGTCACTCGGAGGATTTGAATAATCCTTTTTGCTATTATCCGTAAACGCAGTTGTAATAAACTTTCCTTCCGGTATTTCATTTTTAGGCATTTGAGTATACGGAGCAGCATAGCTTCCTCTAAATTCATAATTATTTATATCGTCATCATCAAAATCTGAAAGTATAGAATCCGAGTCGTTAAATGAACTACAATCATCTTCATTAAAATGATTATATGAATCCATTAAAACTGCATCACGCATAGTTGTTTCAAATCCGGTTAATTTTCCATCGTGATTACTGTCAAACATACTGTCCATAGGTGTTTCGGTTGGAAACATCCAGCTGTCATTTTTCATAATTAATCTCCTTACATCATATCTTGAATATACTCATCCGCTTCGATGCAATAGCCGTCCGGCTCGTGGTCGTGGCCCTCGTGGTCTTCATCGGGATATAGTGTTAAGTCATCATCATTTGCCCAAGGGTCCTCGCGAAATTTATTTTTATTTTCCCTTTTTTCAGGTATCAACGCATCTGCAATATCAATAGCATCACATAATTGTTGTCCAAAGCTTCGTTTAGGCTTCCCGTACGCACTTTGCAAAGCAGTAAATAATTCTTTTGTGAGACTATTGGATACATTACTTTTTCTGTCTAAATACATATTTTGAACCGGAATTAATTTTTTCAGTTTTTTGTAAAAGAACTTAGCCATTATTTTTGCCGAAGCTTCGTCGCCGTTACCGCTTAAAATTAATCTTACAACAGTTGTTGAGCCGTCCTCCCATAACCTAAACACACCTGTCCAAACATTAATTTTGGCACCGAATTCATTATGTAGTATAGGAGTCCATTTTCCCACAATTGTTCTTTCTCTGTGACCTTTTGAAATAACGATACCGTATATTTCGAGAGTATCAACAACTGCCTCGTATGCATCGAAAAGACGAGAATTAACAATGATTTTAAATACATATTTGTTTACGGCGTTCATACTCATCATCCTCACAGCCAAATTTTGTTTCCTGTTTTTCGACAGATATTCATCATATAAAGACTATCATATATTTGTGTTTTTGTAAATGCCATTGGTTTTACTGTCCGTAAAAACGGACCTAAAGAACAGCCGATATGCCAAAGTTAATAAATACTAATTTTATGTTACTTTCTTTCCATAACATACCTCGTGTTTTTTGTCGAAAAAATGTAGAAATTTAGTGCGATTTATAGTACAATTAGGTCACTCAATTACGAAAGGAAGATAAGAATGATTAGAAAAATCATTAAGATAGATAAAGAAAAATGTAACGGTTGCGGTGCCTGTGCATCTGCCTGCCACGAGGGTGCAATAGATATGATAGACGGCAAAGCCGTTCTCACAAGAGAGGACTATTGCGACGGCTTGGGTGACTGTCTGCCGGCTTGTCCTGTTGATGCAATTTCGTTCGAAATGCGAGAGGCTCCCGCTTATGACGAGGCGGCGGTTAAGGCAAGTCAAGGAGCAAAGCAACACGCACATTCAGGCTGTCCGGGCTCACGCTCAATGAGTATAAATCACGAAAAGAAAGCGGATAATACCGATGTTTCGGTATCAAGTCAGCTTTCTCAATGGCCTGTGCAGATTAAGCTTGCGCCTGTTAATGCTCCTTATTTTGACGGCGCGAATCTCCTTGTTGCCGCTGATTGTTCGGCTTATGCCTACGGCAATTTCCACAACGATTTCATCAAAAACAAGGTCACTCTTATAGGTTGCCCAAAGCTTGATGATGTTGATTATGCAGACAAATTAACTGCAATTATTGCGAATAATAATATCAAGAGCGTAACCGTTGTAAGAATGGAGGTGCCTTGCTGCGGAGGTATTGAACACGCAGTTAAAACAGCACTTCAAACCAGCGGAAAATTCATTCCTTGGCAGGTAGTAACAATCTCAACCGACGGAAAAATATTATCGTAGTTTGATAAATTAATGTAATTATTCACACCAAAAAACCAAGCCGAGAGGATGTCCCTCTTGGCTCGTTTTTTCTTTTTCACAAATACAAAAAATCGAACTTAAAAGATAAAAAATCAAGACATAATTTTTATAAACAAATAGAGAAATCAAAACCGTTCAACATCCAACGCCGAAACAAAGGTGTACCAAAAAGCGGACCATAAAGTCTAATAACCAAATTTGATTGACCAAAAAGCAAGAGAATGGTATTATAAAATAAAAAGTAAGGAGAAAAAAGATGAAAGAACAGTTTATAAATCGTTATTCATTATCCAAAACTTTAAGATTCTCTTTAATTCCCGTTGGGGAAACAGAAAATAATTTTAATAAAAATTTTTTGCTTGAAAAGGATAAACAAAGAGCTGAGAATTATGAAAAGGTCAAAGGCTATATTGATCGCTTTCATAAAGAATATATTGAATCCGTGTTGAGCAAAGCAAGAATTGAAAAAGTTAATGAATATGCAAATTTATATTGGAAAAGCAACAAGGATGATTCCGATATAAATGCTATGGAATCATTAGAAAATAATATGCGAAAGCAAATATCAAAGCAGCTCAAATCAAATGCACGCTATAAAAGGCTGTTCGGAAAAGAACTTATATGTGAAGATTTACCGTCTGTTTTAACGGATAAAAACGAGATAGAAACAGTTGAGTGCTTTAGAAGCTTTACAACGTATTTCAAAGGCTTTAATACTAATAGAGAAAATATGTATTCAAGTGATGAAAAATCAACCGCAATAGCCTATCGTTGTATAAATGACAACCTGCCACGCTTTTTAGATAATGTAAAAAGTTTTCAAAAAGTATTTGATAATCTTTCTGATGAAACTATAACAAAGCTAAACACAGATTTATATAATATATTCGGCAGAAATATTGAAGATATTTTTTCTGTTGATTATTTTGAATTTGTTTTAGCTCAATCGGGTATTGAAATTTATAATTCTATGATTGGCGGATATACTTGCTCTGACGGAACAAAAATCCAAGGTCTTAATGAATGCATAAATCTTTATAACCAGCAGGTTGCAAAAAATGAAAAATCAAAAAGATTGCCATTGATGAAGCCTTTATATAAACAAATTTTGAGCGAAAAGGACAGCGTATCGTTCATACCCGAAAAATTCAATTCAGACAATGAAGTGTTGTATGCTATTGGTGATTATTATAACAACCACATTGGTGATATTGATTTGCTAACAGAGCTTTTGCAATCATTAAACACTTATAATGCTAATGAATATTTGTAAAATCAGGTGTAGCCATTACTGATATTTCAAACGGTGCATTTAACTCTTGGAATGTATTACGCTCAGCTTGGAACGAGAAATACGAGGCATTGCATCCCGTAACAAGCAAAACAAAAATTGATAAATATATTGAAAAGCAAGACAAGATATATAAAGCAATAAAAAGTTTTTCTCTTTATGAGCTTCAAGACCTTGGTAACGAAAACGGCAACGAAATAACCGATTGGTATATTTCCTCAATCAATGAATGTAACAGCAAAATAAAAGAAGCTTATTTGCAGGCACAGGAATTGCTAAATTCCGATTATGAAAAAAGCTACAATAAAAGACTTTATAAAAATGAAAAAGCAACAGAGTTAGTTAAAAACCTGCTTGACGCAATAAAGGAATTTCAAAAGCTTATTAAGCCGTTAAACGGTACCGGTAAGGAAGAAAACAAGGATGAGATTTTTTACGGCAAATTCACTTCGCATTATGACTCAATAGCAGATATCGACAGGCTTTACGATAAAGTTAGAAACTACATTACCCAAAAGCCTTATTCCAAAGATAAAATTAAATTGAATTTTGACAATCCTCAACTTCTTGGCGGATGGGATAAAAACAAAGAAAGCGATTACAGAACTGTTCTTTTACATAAAGATGGTTTTTACTATCTTGCCGTTATGGGCAAATCTCACAGTAAGGCTTTTGTTGATGCACCTGAAATAATCTCTGATGACGAGGATTATTACGAAAAAATGGAATATAAGCTTTTACCGGGTCCCAATAAAATGTTACCAAAGGTTTTCTTTGCCACTAAAAACATTGATACATTCCAACCGTCAGACAGAATACTTGACATTCGCAAAAGAGAAAGCTTCAAAAAAGGAGCAACATTTAACAAAGCCGAATGTCATGAGTTTATAGATTATTTCAAAGAATCTATTGAAAAACATGATGATTGGTCACAATTTGGATTTAAGTTTTCTCCTACAGAAAGCTATAACGATATTAGTGAATTTTATCGAGAAATTTCGGATCAGGGTTATTCTGTAAGATTTAATAAAATATCTAAAAACTATATTGATGGGCTTGTAGAAAACGGATATATCTATCTTTTCCAAATCTACAATAAAGACTTTTCAAAGTACAGCAAAGGAACTCCTAATTTGCACACTTTATATTTCAAAATGCTTTTTGACGAGAGAAACTTATCAAATGTAGTTTATAAACTCAACGGTGAGGCAGAGATGTTCTACCGTGAAGCAAGTATCGGTGATAAAGAGAAAGTAACTCACTATGCCAATCAACCGATAAAAAATAAAAACCCTGATAATGAGAAAAAAGAAAGCACTTTTGAGTATGACATCATTAAAGATAAAAGATTTACCAAAAGGCAATTTTCACTTCATGTGCCTATTACAATCAACTTTAAGGCACACGGTCAGGAATTTTTGAATAATGATGTTCGCAAGGCGGTTAAATACAAAGATGATAATTATGTCGTCGGCATTGACCGAGGAGAGAGAAACCTGATTTATATAAGCGTTATCAACTCAAACGGCAAAATTGTTGAGCAAATGTCGCTTAATGAAATAATCAGTGATAACGGACACAGAGTTGATTATCAAAAGCTTTTGGACACAAAAGAAAAAGAAAGAGATAAAGCAAGAAAGAATTGGACCTCTGTTGAAAATATAAAGGAACTCAAAGAAGGGTATATCAGTCAGGTTGTTCACAAAATTTGTGAATTAGTCGTCAAATATGACGCTGTTATCGCCATGGAGGATTTGAATTTTGGCTTTAAGCGTGGCAGATTCCCTGTTGAAAAGCAAGTTTATCAAAAATTTGAAAATATGCTTATTTCAAAACTCAATTTGCTCATTGATAAAAAGGCAGACCCAACAGAAAACGGCGGCCTTTTAAGAGCATATCAGCTTACGAATAAATTTGACGGCGTAAATAAGGCTAAGCAAAACGGTATCATCTTTTATGTTCCTGCGTGGGATACAAGTAAAATAGACCCGGCAACAGGTTTTGTTAATCTTTTGAAGCCAAGGTATACAAGTGTTCCGGAGGCGAAAAATCTTTTTGAAACAATTGATGACATCAAATATAATGCAAATACCGATATGTTTGAGTTCTATATTGATTACAGCAAATTCCCGAGATGCAATTCAGATTTCAAAAAATCTTGGACTGTTTGCACTAATTCAAGCAGGATTTTAACCTTCCGAAACAAAGAAAAGAATAATATGTGGGACAATAAGCAAATTGTTCTTACCGATGAATTCAAGTCATTGTTTAACGAATTCGGCATTGATTATACAGGCAATCTTAAGGATTCTATTTTAAGTATTTCTAATGCTGATTTTTACAAGCGATTGATAAAACTTCTTTCATTAACACTTCAAATGAGAAACAGTATTACCGGAAGCACATTACCTGAAGACGACTACCTCATCTCACCTGTTGCAAATGAAAACGGCGAGTTCTATGACAGTCGTAATTATAAAGGTACAAATGCCTCTTTGCCTTGCGATGCCGATGCCAACGGTGCATATAACATTGCAAGAAAAGCACTTTGGGCAATAAATGTATTAAAAGACACCCCAGACGATATGCTTAATAGCGCAAAACTTAGTATAACTAATGCCGAATGGCTTGAATATACACAGCGATGAGCGAACAGCCTTTAGCTATATCTCAATTGAATGATTTTATATTCTGCCCTGTTTCAATATTTTTTCATTAACTTGAAACAGAAGAAAACATTATGGTTCAGGATTCGTTTCAATTAAATGGAACAGATGCCCATAAACATTCAGACTCTGCAACATACTCAACCGAAAAGAGTGTGTTGCAGGGTATAGCTAAGATTATAGTATCAAACAAGATGAGCAATCAATTGATAATAATCACTAATAATTTCTACTGTTGTAGATAAAGCGATTATGGAAATGCTGCCTGAGGGATTAATAATCCCTAATAATTTCTACTGTTGTAGATTAATAAGTGTACTTTTTATACGCTACTTGATTAATAATCCCTAATAATTTCTACTGTTGTAGATAAAGCAGGGCAATCCGAACATTTTGCGATTAATAATTCCCAATAATTTCTACTGTTGTAGATATATCTTGTAGTTTTCTTCTTGCTTTTGATTAATAATCCCTAATAATTTCTACTGTTGTAGATTTCATAACTGAAGCCAAGTGCCTTTTTAAGGATTAATAATCCCTAATAATTTCTACTGTTGTAGATTTAGCTGAACTAACATAAAGTTCTGAGATTAATAATTCCTAATAATTTCTACTGTTGTAGATACTAAGATGTGAATACCTCTACCGGATGATTAATAATCCCTAATAATTTCTACTGTTATAGATTATTATTACTACAATGATAAGATTCAAATCTTTAGAAATAATGAAAAAATTGCACAACCACAAAAAGAGCCAAGAGGTGTCCCCCTCTCGGCTCATTTTTTATTCGCTCAATTTATTTATAATATCATCTATATTATCTTCATTTAAAACATTCTCGTACTTTTCTTCAAATTGAATTAAATTAGCCTTTATGTTTTGCTCATTTTTCTTTTGCAAATTATAACCATCTACAAAAGTTTTGTTATCAATAGCGGATTTTACAAACCTAACAATCTCATCTTTAATTCTGCTAAAATCGCCATACAAATTTATTACAGCCCGCGCAATTTCCGAATATGTTATCTCATCATCATTTTTATAATGATAATATAAAATTCCGAGAATGTCGGACAGATCATTTTTATATTTCCTACCCGATACCATTTTCATTGCAATTAAATATTCTCTTCTAACAGTTCTAATCTCCAGCACATTACCGAAAGTTTTGTAATATCCTGAATACTGCCTGAGTTTCGGTGAATATGATGCCGTTTTCTTAAAATCATCGTTAAGCCATTGCTGTGACAAATCAAATTTATCCGCAACAATTTTAGCAGCATCTTTAATTGCGCTGTCATAGGTATTAAAAGCATCAATGTCAACACTGTTCATTCTGAAATCATAATTAAGAAGAACCGAACCGCCGCCTACAATTATAATTTCAGCCGAAGTTTTTCTGCCCGTTAGGCGCTTGAATTCCTTTGCAAGTTCTTTGAGATATATGTCAACCATATTTTTTTGAATATCATTATGCAACATCAAACACCTCGCCTTCAACAATATTAAAACGTATGAATTCAGGTATAGAATTAGTAATAGAATCCTTCAAAATTCTCTCATCATTCATAACCTTTGCCTCAGCTACAACGCTTGCCGGGTAAATAACTTCACTAAGCTTTGCAGAACGATATGAATTGTATTTTTTGCAAATAGGAATATTATTTATCCTGCTGACATAATCAAGCATTGCCAATAGATACAATGCTTCAGGGTACCATTTTTTGTTCATATAATCGGTAACTTTATCAGCTTTCAAAACAAACACAATGAATTTTTTGAAGCCCAATTCTTTAAGCTGATGTCGAATATTACTCTTAAAAGCCTCGAAATCATAACGAACATCATTGTCTTTATAAAGCAAATCTTCCATTGAAACATCAAAAAATTTTGACAGCTCATAAACGGTTTTAGCGTTGCAATTTTCAAGCGTAGTTTTCCCATTGCAAATATCGCTTATAGTAGAGTACGGTATGCCTGTTGATTTTGATAAATTGTATTTAGAAATTTGCTTTTCGGCAACTAAATAATTAACATTCACGCTATCACCACCTTTATTAAATTATAACGGTATTCCGTGATAATGTCAAGTGATAATAGTATATGTGGTTTTGAATAAAAATTTACTATAATTATTGATTTTGGTTTGTCTGTAGCGGATGTCGAACGGTTTAATAAGCAGTATAAAGATATGTTGTTGTTACCAAATTTTTTCATTTGTATTTTTTGTTATGATGCACAAACTATTTTTGCAAGTGAGATGATTTGCAAGGGCGTATTACGGCTGAGCAATCATTGCCCTTGCAATCTAAAGCAAAAGAGGTGTATCAAAATGTCAAAGAGCGTAGTACCGGAGGCTCAGGAGGCTCTTAATCGTTTTAAGATGGAGGCTGCTAACGAGGTTGGTGTTAACCTTAACCAGGGCTACAACGGCCATCTTACTTCTAAGGAGGCCGGTTCAGTCGGTGGCCAGATGGTTAAAAAGATGATCAAGGCTTACGAAGAGTCTATGAGATAGTCAGCCAAAAAGTCATAAATAAAAAAGCGTTGGAGAACAGAACTCCAACGCTTGAATTTTTATTAACAGATTTCGCAAATCCAGCCCTCGGGAGCTTCGATTTCGCCCATTTGGATGCCGGTAAGCGTGTCGTACAGCTTTTTGGTGACAGGACCCATTTCCTCCATGCCGGATGGGAAGCAAATTTCCTCACCGTGGTTAACAATTTTGCCAACAGGGGAGATAACCGCAGCGGTACCGCAAAGGCCACACTCTGCAAAGTCCTTTAACTCGTCAACATAGACCTCTCTTTGCTCAACCTCAAGGCCAAGATACTTCTCGGCAACAATCATCAGCGAGCGACGAGTGATTGACGGAAGAATGGAGTCTGACTTCGGTGTTACAACCTTGCCGTCCTTGGTAACAAACAGGAAGTTTGCGCCACCTGTCTCCTCTACCTTTGTTCTGGTGGCAGGGTCAAGGTACATATTCTCGTCATAGCCCTGGTTGTGAGCGTCAACGATATTGTGCAGTGACATGGCGTAGTTAAGTCCTGCCTTGATATTACCTGTGCCTCTTGGCGCCGCACGGTCAACATCGGACACGCGGATGGTAATCGGCTTTGCGCCGCCCTTAAAGTAAGGACCAACCGGTGTGCAGAACATTCTGAACTGATATTCGTCAGCCGGCTTTACACCGATAACCGGATTGATACCGAAAACAAACGGTCTGATATACAGAGTAGCGCCGCTGCCAAAGGGCGGTACCCACTGTGCATTGGCCTCAACTACTGCCTTAACAGCCTGAATAAACTTGTCCTCCGGAAAAGGCGGAATCTCCAGTCCGCGGCATGAATCGGCAATACGGCTGGCATTGAGGTCGGGGCGGAAGCAAACAATCTTGCCGTCCTTGGTGGTGTATGCCTTAAGGCCCTCAAAGCAGGTCTGTGCATACTGCAGTACGCAGGCGCACTCGCTCATCTCTATTTTGTCGTCGTCGATAAGCTGGCCGTCGTCCCACTTGCCATCCTTGTATGTAGCAACAAAACGCTTGTCGGTCTTGATGTAACCAAAACCGAGGCTTGACCAGTCAATATCCTTTTTTTGCATATAATCATCTCCTATATTTGTTCATTAAAAACATTATATCACGATATTTTCATTTTTCAATAGGCGGTGAAAAAAATAATTCTTGTAATTAATGCAGAGTCGTGCTATAATCCGATAGAAAATAAAATAATGCATAGCTAACGGAATCAGGTGAGAATCCTGAGCAACCGCCATTACCGTATTTGACGAAGGGGGCGCAATCCATCGGCAACGAGAAGGAGCGTTCACAGGCAATGCTATATCATAAGTCGGGAGACGAGCTATGTGTGGATTTCGCTTTTGGGCAAGTGGGAAAGCAGGGAATTAAAGGCTTTTGCCTCTTTTTTGTTGTACCCACTCTGCGTTGCAGGGTGTTTTTTATTTTCAAATAATATCGAAAGGTTATGAGAAGTATGAAAAAAGTATTATCAATTATTATGAGCCTCGTGCTGATTATCGGCAGCTTTGGGATGCCCACATCTGCTATGGCAAGTCAGTGTGATTCCAAGCTGTTGGAACAGGCTATCAGCCGTCGTATGCAAGGTGGCGCAAAATTTCTGCTGGATTTAGAAACTGATGGGCTGACTGTGGACAAGGCGGTGGATTTTTTGACCTACCTTAAGTCGGGATATGATATGAGCGCCTATGTTGACGGATTTGTTGCCGGCGTGCAAGAGAATATTAAGAAAAACGGCAGATTGCTCACCGCTTACGGTACCGCTGACTTGGGACAGTATGGGGCGGTAATATCCATCCTTAGAATCCTGGACTATGACCCAACAAGCTTTTCGGGAGTAAATCTTGTGGAGCAGTTTGAGTCTATGAGCCCTAACGAAATATACAATCCCTACTATTACAGAGTTGCTATTGAGGCTGCCGATGAGGACTTTGCTGTCAGTCTGTGCGACAGGTTTATCAAAGATTATTATGTTATGGGTCAGGGAATGAATTATTACGGTTTTTCCTGTGATAATACTGCCGTGCTGATTGCGTCCGTTGCAAAATATAAGGAGCGCTACGCCGATGTTATCAGGGACGCAAGAACAGTTATTGCCAAGCATACCAATGATGACGGTGCATTCTACAGCCATACCTACAACACCACCAGTCCAGACTCCACAGCCATGGTGCTGATGGCATACTCGGCAATAGGCGCTATGGATTTGGCGTCATATATGTACAGCAATTTGGTCAACGGATTTGAGAGCAGCACCGGTGTGATAACTAATTACGGCAGCGACGACGCTTATGCCACAAAGGACGCTCTGTTGGGCTTTGAGGCATACTACGACGCAGTAAAAAAGACAGGCTACAGCCACAATTTGATACTGAGTTCATCCACCGCCCATCCCTGTGCAGCAGGCAAAAGGTATCTTAACTGTGAGGATTGCGACAGAGCTGTTAGTTACAACTATCCGGCTTATGCAAAGCATAGCTACAAGTCAAAGATTACAACAGCTCCCACTTGTACAAAATCAGGCGTGAGAACATACACCTGTACCCTGTGCAGCAACTCATACACCGCTACAGTAAAGGCAGCAGGGCACAGTTATACAAGCAAGGCAGTAGCGCCAACCTATCTTGCAAAGGGATACACCTTGCACACCTGTACCAAATGCGGATACAAATACAAGGATAATTATGTCAGCAAAAAAGTGCTGGCAACTCCCGGCAGCGTCACCCTAACCGGCGGTAAAAAGTATTTTAAGGTTAGTCACAAAAAGGTGAGCGCCGCTTCGGGCTACCAAATAAAGTATTCCAGCAAAAAAGATTTTTCTACCGGCAAAACACATACATATCTCGGTACCGACAAGCTGACAACAAAGCATACAAAGCTGAAGTCCAATACCAGATATTATGTTCGTGTGCGTGCCTACAAAAAGATAAAATCCGGCGACAAAATTGTGAGGGTATATTCTCCTTGGAGCAGTACCAAGTCCGTTGTGACAAAGTAAAAATACGAACGGCGGGGATTCCTGCCGTTCTTTTTTCTTGATTACAGAGTTAATTAATGGTATTATTAAAAAAAGGAGGGCGAATTATGACAAAGAAGATTGTATCGCTACTGCTGTCATTGATTATGACGGTGGGTGTGCTGTCGGGTATTTCTACAGTTAGTGCGGCAACAGGCGGAGCCGTTACCCGTGTGTCCAATTACAGCTCCGGTATCAAGGTAAGATGGAGCAAGGCTGCCGACAAAACAGGTTATTACATATATCGCAAATCCGGTTCATCAAATACTTGGTCCAGGGTGAAGACCATCAAGTCCGTATCCACAGTATCCTGGACGGATACCAATGTCACCAACGGCAGAAAATATGTGTACAAGGTATATCCCTACAAAGGCACAAAAAAATATACTAACACTGCAACCCGCACTATCTATCGTCTGATAAGGCCCGGTATCAAGTCATTGTCGTCCCCGTCCACGGGTCAGATGAGGGTGGTCAGCTACAAAAACAGCGCTGCCACAGGATACCAGATTAAGTACTCCAGATACAGCAATTTTTCTAATGCAAAAAAGATTACCGTGTCCGGCACCTCTATTGCAAAAACTATATCAAGTCTTTCTAAGGGTAAGATGTATTATGTAAAAATCAGGTCCTACAAAAAGGTGGGCGGCAATACATATTACAGCCTGTACTCAAAGCCAAAGAATATTATGGTCAAAAACACAGCTACCAGCTACCGCCAGCAGGTGGTGGACTTGGCGCTGTATTACAACAGCCAGGAGACGGAGTATGTTCACGATGAATCCACCGGCAAGGATGAGGACGGCAACGGCAAGATAGGCTTTGATTGCTCGGGCTTCGTGTCCTGCGTGCTGAATCAGGTTATGCAAAATGATGTAAAGTGCTATCGTCTTACTGCCAACCTGAAACAGCTGCACGATACAAGTATTGTATATAACAACGGCTATTCCACCGAGTTCCGTGCCAAGACTTTGTGCAAGGGCACCATAGATTGGAGCAAGATATTGCCGGGGGATATTCTGTTTTTCAATTCTCCGGGAGGGCCAAAGCACGACTATCCATTCAATCACTGTGCCATTTATCTCGGCGACAAAACCATGATACATTCCACCGGCTCTGCCGACGGAGTGGTGGTGCGTCCTGTGGACGGGAATTATATCACTCACTTTGAGTCGGCCAAAAGGTATGTTCCGTCAAAAAAGGTATCTCCGTTGAATATTTCCATGACTGCTACCAGGGATGTAAAGCTGTATCCCGCAATACAGTGCTACTCGGGTACCCACAAGTATATTGTCAAGAAGGGCAAGACCCTTACCATAAAATCCACAACCAAATTCGGTACTCATTACAACGCCTATGCTACCACCTCTGACGGAAAATACGGTTATATCTATGAGTACAAGGACGGCAAATTAGCATAATTTTTTTTACTTATAAAGAGGACGAAAAAAATTCGTCCTTTTTTATTTTTTCTGTTGACAAACATAGCTTGTATGTGCTATAGTACAACTGTGATATATAAGATAGCACAGTTAGTCAACCGATAGGGAGGAGCTTGTTATGATTTTTATTGATTATCATAGCCGAGTGCCGATATATGAGCAGATTAAGGAGCAGATAATCATGGCAGTCAATACGGGATTGCTGGCTCCGGGAGATAAGCTGCCGTCAATCAGAGCGCTCAGCACCCAGCTAAATGTAAATGTGAATACCATCAAGCGTGCCATGGCAGACCTGGAACACGACGGAGTAATATACTCTGCCCAGGGCAGGGGAATCTTCGTTTCCCGTCAGGCAATAGGTAATACCCGAATCAAGGAGGACGCCTTGGATGACCTTAAGCAGAGCATATTCTCGGCTAAGGCAAAGGGCGTTACCAGGGACGAGCTGGAACGACTTATTAGCACAATATATCAGGAGGGTCAACAATGATTGAGGTAAACAATATTACTAAGAAATTCGGCGACTTCACAGCAATACAGGATATTAGCTTTGCTGTGCAGGAGTCATCCATATACGGCCTTGTCGGCTACAACGGCGCCGGCAAGACAACATTGCTTAAGATAGCCGCAGGCATCATAAAGCCAACCCAAGGACAGGTGCTGATGGGTGGTATTGATACCTTTGACTCAGGCGACATCAGGACAAATATGATTTACATTCCCGATGATGTGTATTTTATGCCCACAGCCAGCCTAAACAGAATGAAAAAACTGTATAAGGGCTATTTCCCAAACTTTAGCGACAAGGTATATGACAATATGGTAGAGGCTATGGGCCTTGACCCAAAAAAGTCAATTGCATCTTTTTCCAAGGGTATGAAGCGACAGGCTGAGATAGTTCTGGCTATGTCAACAATGCCAAAATATATGCTGCTGGACGAGGTTTTTGACGGTATCGACCCGCAAAAACGCAATATGTGCAAAAAGATATTTATTGAGTATATGGCAGAGACCGGATGCTCCATGATTATGAGCAGTCACAATCTGCAGGAGTTAACAGACCTGTGCGACCACATCGGTCTTATCAACGGCAAGCGATTGACTATGGATGTATCTGTAGATGACATCAGCTCAAAGTACAAAAAATACAGGCTCATATTCGACTCGCCGGAGCAGATTGCTCAGCTGCAAAATATACCCAACAAGGGGATTCAGGCAGACGGCAAGATGGCAACAATTATCGTCACTTCGGATATTGATGACAGTATTATTTACAGTCTTAATCCAATCCATATTGACTGTATCAACCTCTCTCTGGAGGAGGTATTCTTAAATGAAATGGAGGACAAGAACTATGACATCACAAAAATCTTCAGTTAGCAGAAGTGTTGCATTTTATGATTTTAGGCATAGCTTCAAAGCCTTGGTTATCCCGGGGATTATCACATTGCTTTATAATTTGTATTTCTTTGTGCTATCTCCCATTAACTCCTGGAAGGATTGCATTAACGCATATACCGACGCCAACAATGCGGCAAAGATTGAAGAACTGAAAAAATATTATCATTGTGTAATGACAGGCAGTTTTTGCGACTGGACTGCCATTATCAATATGTTCTTTGTGTTTTTAGGTATGCTGATTGCTTTCTTTGCATTTATGTACCTTAATACAAAAAAGAGCACTAATTTTTATCTTTCGGTAGGACTGACGCGCAAGGTTATGTTTAGGAACAGGGTATTGGCGTCCATGGTTGTAATATTTGCCACGGTGCTTATTCCAACAGCCATTGATGTGGTATTCAATATTATTACATTCGGTCATCCGAATTATATTTTGGAGTACGGATTATTCAATGCTGTAGTAACGCTTTCGCTTATTATCAGCGGATTTGCATTTATGAGCATTGCTATGGTGGCCGGCGTTACTGTTCCGGACGGAATATTCTTTGGCGGCGCTTTGGTTTGCGCTCCAACTATGCTTATAGCATACGGCTCGGTTTCTGCCGGTGCGTTCCTGCGTGGCTATGGTGACGATTTTATAGAAGCATTGGAAAAGTTCAGCGCCTTCAATCCGTTGGTTATGCTGTCGGGTCCATACAATGTTTTGCAGGACACAAACCGAGTGACCCCTCCCAATGACGCTATGAACTATGATGAATTCGGAGGCTATAGGTACGACTTATTTATAGCGGGAGACTACCAATATTTGACTTTCAAGTATATTGCCCCCGCTTTAGGCTGGATTATCGGCAGTGCAGTACTGCTGGGCATCGCTTATTTGGTTTACAAAAACAGGAAGATAGAGAACACCGGTATTATTCGTCGCAGTTACGGCGCCACCGTTGGTTTGGCAATATTCGGTGGCTTATGTACTGCTGCAATTGCTGCCTTGTATTTTGCAACCAAGGGCGAATCGTTGGCTACAAAGCCGGTGTTGAGTATCGGGATTGTCGCCGCAGTTGCATTTGTTACCGTGGCTGTTATTATGTGGATATTCACAAATAGCATAAAGAGAATTAAGGTATGGCTGATACCGTCAACTATATTTGCGGTTGCTACGGTTGTTGTGTCATCGGTTATGGCTACAGGCGGCTTCGGTTATTCTGTTTATACACCCGCTACAGACAAATTAGCCTGTGTAAAAGTAAATACGGATTATATGAACAGTGCCGGCTCTTTACCATCTTACGAGGATTACAATATGTATTCCGGATTTGTATATAGTAATACCAGTAACACATTGGGCTCCTTTACCACCGAGGAGGGAATCAAAAAGGTTTATTCTGTTATTGATGACCTGCAGCCGAGGGATTACACAATGCAGGATTCCACAGTACAAATCGAGTATATTTTCAAAAACGGAAAAAAGACAATCCGTGAGTATTCCGGCATTACCGCCGACGGCGCAAAGGCAGTGGCAGGCATTGCTCAGAGCGACGAATATAAGGACGGACTTTCCAAGATTTTGCTGTCAGAAAATCGCACCGATATTGCCACATATATCAACGGCAAACGTGATAAAGAAGAATATGTCAGGGTTGGCGCAATTTATGATACTCTTCATAACGGAACAGCGTGCATCAGCGGAGTTATGGCAGAAACTATTTCTGTAGAGAATACAAAGGAGCTGCGCAAGGCACTGCTGCAGGATTTGGAAAAGATTGGATACAGCAAGATTTACAGCGAGGATAGGGAGCTGTTCTCTTTGGTGTTTGAGCCGGATTATTATATTGATGAATATGGCGACAAGGTTCCTAACGGTGATGTTGTATCGTATTCGGTATATAGCGATATGACAAATGTTATTGCCTATCTTGAGTCAGTGGGCGCAATGCAAAAATTCAAGGACTACGACCTTTCCAAGGATGTAAAAAAGGCTTGCATTGTACCCCTTAAGGATATAGATTTGATGCCCTTCCTCAGCAGATATTACAATTTCTCAAAAGTGGATTTAGAAAATGCTTATGAGGAATATATGGATATTGACACCGCAAAGCAAATAACCGATATGGCAGACCTAAAGACGCTTGTGGCCCGTGGCAAAATTTCCGGAGTGTACGACGAAAATGAAGACTGTATCTTGATTGTACAGTTTGAGTCGGGTATGGCATACCGTTTGCTTTCATCTCAGGATACAAAAATTTGACGCAAAAAAACCACCGTAGCCGCCAAGGGCTATGGTGGTTTTGCTTTAGTGTAATTGCGGAATGATTGCTGTAGATATTCCAAAGAATACCAAGAGTGATACTGCATCAACCAATGTTGTAATGAATGGAGACGACATAACAGCCGGGTCGAATCCAATCTTCTTTGCCAGCATGGGCAGGGTACAGCCGATAATCTTTGCAAATATAATTTCGATTACCAGGGTAATACATATTGCCAGGTCGATTAGCAGGGTTATTTCGTCATTGTGGAGCAGAGTTCGGTCAATCAACCATATCTTGGCAAAATTGACAGCTGCCAGTGACAATCCGCAAATCAGTCCTACACGAATTTCCTTCCATATTACTTTGAAGTAGTCTTTAAATTCTACCTCGCCCAGGCTCATTGCGCGGATGATGGTAACACTTGCCTGACCGCCGGAGTTACCGCCGGTATCCATCAGCATTGGTATGAATGCCGTCAGGATTGTCAGCGTTGCCAGCTTGTCCTCAAATCCGCTGATAATTGAGCCGGTAAATGTGGCGGATACCATCAGCAGAAGCAACCATGGGAATCGGCTCTTCCAGGTTTCGATTACAGAGGTTTTAAGGTAAGTTTTTTCGGTAGGGAGCATCGCGTTCATCTTTTGGATGTCCTCGGTGTTCTCCTCCTGCATGACGTCCATAGCGTCGTCGATGGTGATGATACCCACCAGACGCTCCTCCATATCGCATACGGGCAATGCCAGGAAGTTGTACTTGTCAAACTGCTTTGCAGCCAACTCCTGGTCGTCCATTGTGTTGATATAGATGACATTGGTCTCCATAAAGTCGCCGATAATGTCCTCGTAGTCATGGAGCAGCAGCTCCTTTACTGTGGTAACACCCAGCAGGTGACGGGATTCGTCGGTGACATAACAGGTGTAGATTGTCTCTTTGTCAACGCCTGTACGGCGGATTCGTTTGAATGCGTCCTCAACTGTCATATCCTTCTTTAGGTCAACAAACTCCGGGGTCATAATGGAGCCGGCGGAGTCCTCCGGATATTTTAGCAGGGCGTTAAGGGACTTCCTTGTTTCGGAGTCGGTGTTCTTTAGGATACGCTTGACCAGAGTAGCAGGCATTTCTTCAATAATATCTGCAGCGTCATCAAGGTACAATTCGTCCAGCACTTCTTTAAGCTCGTTATCTGTGAATGCGTGAATCAGAGCCTCTTGGGTGTCAAAGTCAAGTTCTACAAATGTGTCGGCAGCCTCTTCCTTAGGCAACAGTCTAAAAAACAGAAGGCGTTGATTATTGGGGGATTCCTCAATAATCATTGCAATATCGGCAGGGTTAATATCTGCCAGCAACTCTTTTATTCTTGCAAGGTCTTTGTTGGTATAGCTGTTATGGATTTCTTCGATGATTTCTTCCATTTCCATATCCATTGCGCCACCACCTTTCGTAGATTTTTGTTATTACTCCCGGTGGAAGAATATTGGCTCTTCTTCGTCATCGGGCTTTACGGTCAGCCTTTTGGCAAGCAGTACCATAAGTGTCAGCAATATGATACCTGCCATCACGCTGATGATTGCGATAAAGAAAATTGGCTGTTGGTAGTATAGCCTGCCCTCAACCAGCGATTTGAAGCCCGGTTGGTTAATCTCGGCCTCCACCTGCTGACAATTTTGTTTAAGGCGCTTTACTTTGAATTTGTATGTTCTGGTGCCGGAATCCGATGCCGTTACAGTCAGCATTATTGTGGGTTCCTGGTCACTGCTGAGAGCAATCTCATCCGGAGCGTCACAATATGCGTTGATGTCCTTTGTAACCGCAGTCAGCCTGATAGAGTCCATATCACTTGGGATAAACAGCTTGTAGTCTGTGTCTTTGTCATTGATAGCAGGGTACACCTCGCCCAGATAGCAGTCCACATCAGCCAGTCTGTTTTCGCTGTTGATGGAGTAGTGCTCTGCATTGGCGTAGTCAAAGGTATATACGGTGGTACCTCCGTAGTACTCAAGGGTTGCGATGATTCCTGTCTGGTGCTTTGTATCATCTGTGTTGTAGGTGACAAAAATATTTGCGTCGCCGTTAATTTTGTATTCGTTTAGGGTGGGTGTCATTTCCGGATTGTCCAGAGTGACGGTGTACTGCGTGCGGTAACTGTCAAAAGGCTGATTTATAGTAGCGTTTTTAAAGGATATTGACGCCAAAGTAGGAACCTCCATAACAGATGCGGTGATTTCCTGCGGCGCTGTAGTATCCTGCGCAACTGCCTTGGGCTGTGCCATTGCAGCTGCCGGTAGGGTTATTGTCAGTACCAGCGTCATAATTGCTACGATTGTTTTCGTCTTTTTCATAATGCTATCCTACAATAAAATTCTTTACATTGTTTTTGTTGAGTTGGGTCATTATTCTGCTGTTATCCAGCTTGCTGGATATATAGTATATTTGGTCATCGTTGATTTTTTTAAACTTCTTTATTTCCTTATTTATGGCGGTGTTGGTTATTTTGCCGTTCTCCGCGGAGCGTCCGGTGATAGTGACGCGTATCTCCTGGATTACCTTGATTTTGCCGTCAAAATCCTCGTTGAGCTTGTCTGCAATCACCTTGTATCCGTCATTGTATTGCTGACTGACGTCTGAGGGCAGATTGTAGTTGTTTAGCACAAATACGGTAATGCCGTAAGAGTACAGCTCCTGTACGATGCCTTTCAGGTATTCGTAGGTGGCGGTGCTGTTGGGATTTAGGTAGGTGTTGTCCTTGTCATCGGTGTAGTATCCGCTGCCTTTTTTTAGTGCCATACTGTCATTCTGGGACGGTACAATATTGTCCCTGTAGCAGCTGATTCTGGCTATTGGCAGTATGCCGTTGTCCAGCAGCTTTTGGACGGATTCCTTTGTGTGGGTGGAGTTGTTGCCTATAGCGCCGTAGGTATCTACGCTTGCCAGCTGTGAGGCATAGCCAATAGTACCGTCACTCCTTTTTGCATCAAAGGTTACACTGTTGTATCCTCCCATCTGGGCGTCCTTGATTACTGCATCCAGCATTGTAGAGTTATCAAGGCTGATGCTTTCTACCTTGGTGGATATTAGGTCCAGCTTTAGGGTGGACATATTGCCGCTTCCGGAGTTTTCGTCCTTTATCTGCTGTTCGGCAGGTACTGCCTGACGGGTCATATATATGTCGGTACAGGTGTATCCGGCACATATAAATATTATACTGAGTACGAATCCCAGTATTCTCCTTTTTCGTCTTTGCACTCGCTCCTGCTGCATAACCTTGTCGGCGTATGTCGGGCGTCTTACGCTGTCAGTCTCGCCGTATATATACTTATCCGCAAAGTCAATGGGCCTGCCGGTCGGTTGCTCCGTCCATTTTTGGTCCCTGCTTTTGTTGTCGTAAAAGCGATTCTTATTGCTTCTTTTTTGTTTTTTCATAGTATCACTTTGCTGCGTTTTCTGCATTGGTTTTTAGCAGATTGATGGTGCTTTCGGGATTTTCACTCTTGAACACCGCAGAACCTGCCACAAATACATTTGCACCGGCCTTGGCTGCAATTTTGACAGTTTCGGGGTTTATGCCGCCATCAACCTCAATATCAATATCCGGTGCCATTGCACGAATTGCTTCTATCTTTGGCATGGTGCTTTCCATAAAGCTTTGGCCGCCGAATCCGGGCTCTACAGTCATTACCAGTACCATATCCAGCTTGTCAAGATAGGGAATAACCGCCTTTGCATCGGTGCCGGGCTTGATTGCCAGTGCCGCCTTTTTGCCAAGAGAGATAATTTTGTCCAATGTTTCGTCTATGGGACTGTCACATTCGGTATGAAAGCAGATTATGTCAGCCCCTGCGTTGGCAAAATCCTCAACATATTGCAGCGGGTTGCTAATCATAAGATGTACATCAAATGGGATATTGCATACCTTTTTGATAGAGCTGACAACCGGTGCGCCGATTGATATGTTGGGTACAAAGTGGCCGTCCATAACATCAACATGAATCAGCTGTGCCGACGCGCACTTATCCAGCTCCTTTTCAAGATTGGCGTAGTCACTTGCCAAAATTGACGGTGATATTTTCATTTCCATAGGTCACAATCCTCCACTATGCTTATAACTATATTATTATACTATTATTGTATCGATAAATCAAGAAAAAAGAGCCTGCGACTATTGTCGTAGGCTCAAAAAGTTTTATTCTGCTTTTTCGTAAAAAACTTCAAGTATTGTATTCATCAGCAATTCCTCGTCCGGATAAAACTCAGCGTACACGGCGTCAGGGTATTCTGTGGATGCAGCCTCCTTCATTTCTCCCTGAAGTGTGTAGGTTTCAAACGAGGTCACACCCTTGGATAACAGTAGAGATGCAAGATATGTGGCGTCACTGAGGGACAGGTTTGTTTGGGAATAGGCGGCAGCTGTGTTGTACAAATCGGATACTACGCCAAAATCCTTAAGAACTGCAGGTACTACCTGCTTTGCGAAGGCATTGATATACTGCACTTGGCGTTGAGTCCTGTTTAGCGATGCGTTTATGGTATCCATATCACGGGTACGAACATAAGCCTTTGCCGCGTCACCCATAAGACGAACGGTCTTTCCCTTGGATATGCCGAATTGCGGCAGATCGTATATTGAGTCAACTATTACGCCTCCGATGGAGTCATTGATAGGCGCCACACCCTCAAGGTTCAGTACAAAATATTTTTCGATTGGGACATCGTAGAGGATACGGCTCATAGCGTTGACGGCATTGCTGCAGCTTTTTTCTCTGCCGTCGCCGTAGGCGTATGCCAGACACAGCTGTACATTGCCTGTTTTTACAAATTCGCCGTCCTTGTTATACTGGTCCACATCAACCATGGTGTCACGAGGCACAGCAATTACTTTTGACTCGCCGGTTTTGGTGTTTACGGTAACCAGTATATCCGCATCGGTGCAACCTACGAATTCAGAATCCTTGGTGCTGTACATCTTTTCCCGGTCAACACCGAAAAAGGCTATGGATATTACATCTCGGTTGTATCTGTATTTTTCGCCCTTATACTCGATTATGTCCTCGTATTCGGAATTAGTGTTGGTAGGCTTTATATTTTTCTCGCCCTGACTGCGCAGAACCAAAAATGTGATACCTATTATGGTTACAATCAGCAGAATTATCGCCAGGATAATAAGAAGTATCTTCGTCGCCTTTGGCATTTTCTTTTTGTTATGACGGTGACCGTGATGGTGCGAGCCGCCGTGATGGTGGTGGTGATGATGGTGATGGTGATGATGGTATTCCTTGGTTTGGTCAGCCTGGTTGTAGGCAGTTATTTCAAAATTATCTGTCTTTTTATCCTTACTGCTTGTGCCGGACATCAATATACTCTCAATATCGTCACCGACTTTTGGCTCTATGGGCGAGCTTTTTGGCTTGCTGTCACGGCTGCCGCCCAGGAATAGGTCACTGCCGTTTTTGTTAAGATTTGGGTCAATTGGTTTTTTCATTATTTGTCAGTACTCCGCATACCAGTAATCTACTGCTGGCCTGCCTGTATATGCAGGTTGACAGTACCACAATATTATCGTAATTTGTGACGGTTTTGTCAATATCTTTTCTTACATTTTTGTTAGAAGATGTTGGATTCTTTACCATTTCTACAAAGTCGGCAAACACCCGGTTATCCTGAAAGTCAAAGCTGTTCATTATGTGTCGGTTGTCATATTTGAATGCGGACACGATGGTGTATGTCAGACGGGAATCAGGGGTGTAGATATAGAATTTTTTGTGCTTGTTAAAAAACTCTGTGTTCTCAAACTTGTGCAGAGTGTTAAACATCTTTTCGTTGGCGGTGTTGTGGCCGTAAATCACAGTCACTCTGTCGTCAAAGCCGGTGCTGTTCATACTCTGGGTAAAAATAGCGCCGGATACCAAATATTCCTTTGTATAAGCACTGTGATTAAGATAGAATCGGTCATCGGTTTTGCTCTGGACAATGGGATGGTCAATTTTTGTCCCCGGGACTCTAATCCAAGCGTAGATTTCGTCATTAGCAGCTTGCAGCTCATCAAAGTCGATGGGGTTGTTGACCAGCTTTTCTTCAGCCTCTGTGTCGGGAACTGTGGTCTCGATGGGATTTGGATTATCAATGTCGGCGGTGTATCTGCTGTACAGGTAATATCCAAACTGGATTGAGCCGCAGATAATCAATAGTATTGCAATAATTATCAGCAGGGTGCGGCCGGCTTTTTTTGCGTTGGTATTCTGTTTGTCTTGGTTGCTGTTCATTGTATCACCTTGTTGCAAATAAATATGACCTGTAACCGTCGTTGTTACAGGTCATTGGTAAGCGAGTTAATACTTCTATTAGTCTCTCTTCTTAAGAGCTGCAAGGATTGCAACACCTGCGCCTGCTACAGCGATACCGGCTGCAGATACAGCACCTGTTTTTGGTGATGTTGAGTCCTTGTCTGTGTTGTCGGTTGACGGCTTGCTTGGCTTGGTAGTAGCAGCCTCCTCCTCAACAAGAGCTCTTGCTGTTACAACACCGTCGTAGATGTAGTTGCCCTCCTCGTCCTTGAGAAGCTCGATAGTTACGCTCTTGTGGTCGTCGGACTCTGCAACGATCTCGTAGTCAACGCCAAGTACCATACCCGGGAATTCCCATCCTGTGATGTTGCCGTCACCGGTGTAGGTAAAGGTGATTTGGTCACCGTCTCTGTCATAAACAACTTCTGTAGTGCTGGAGTTGTTAACCTGAACCTTGATGGTGATTTCTTGTTCAATGTCGCTTGGGCTTGCAACTGTCTTTGCCATTACAGGCAGAACTGCCATTGAGCAAACGGAAGCGGCGATAATCATAGACATGATAACTGAAATAAACTTTTTCATAATACGCACCTCAAAAATATTATTAACCACTATAATTTACGGTCATTATAACACAAAAGATTTTGTTTGTAAAGGGTTATTACTAACTTTTATGCCAAAAAACTATGGGTATTTTTATCTTTTGTTATATATTGTGCATATTTTTTACGACAGTTGCGCCTTGCCGGTGCATAATTGATAGTATCTGCCCTTCATATCAAGCAACGCATCATGGTCACCGCGTTCGATAATTTCGCCGTTTTCCAGTACCATAATAGCGTTTGAATTACGGACGGTGGACAGTCTGTGAGCTATTACAAATACTGTTCTGCCTATCATAAGGGAGTCCATACCCTTTTCTATATGTGATTCGGTACGGGTGTCGATGGAGGAGGTGGCCTCATCCAGTATCATAACCGGCGGGTCTGCAACTGCCGCACGGGCAATAGCCAACAGCTGGCGCTGACCCTGTGACAGATTGGAGCCGTCAGAGGTTATCATTGTGTTGTATCCCTCGGGCAAGTGTTTTATAAATGAATGGGCAGAGGATAGCTTAGCTGCCGCTATACACTCCTCGTCTGTTGCGTCCAGTCTGCCGTAGCGTATGTTGTCCATCACCGTTCCGGTAAACAAATGAGTATCCTGCAGCACCATTGCCAGCGAACGGCGCAGGTCGGATTTTTTGATACGCTTTATATCAATGCCATCGTAGGTGATTGTACCCTCTTGAATGTCGTAGAATCTGTTGAGCAGGTTGGTGATGGTAGTTTTTCCGGCACCTGTGGAGCCGACAAATGCAATTTTTTGCGAGGTTTTTGCGTATAGGCTGATATTTTTCAGTACCACCTTTTCGGGAACATATGAGAATGTTACATTTTCAAATATTACATTACCTTTTACGGGGATACGCTTATCACCGTCCACCCAATACCAGAACTTGCCGTCGGCGGTGGCAGCTTCCTCCAGTACTACGGTACCATCGTCAACCTCGCTATTCATATCCATTACCTCGAACACACGCTCGGCGCCGGCAAGGGCAGACAGAATATTGTTCATTTGGTTCATTATTTGGTTGATAGGCTGTGTAAACTGCTTTGAGTAGCTGAGGAAGGTAAAGAATGTGCCTATATCCAGGGAACCTGTGAGTACCAGTATTCCACCGGTGAGAGTAACCGTTGCGTAGGACGCGTTATTGATGCCGGTTGAGAACGGACCCATTATACCGCTGTAGTAGTTTGCGTTGGTTGCCACACGGCGGTATTTGTCATTCAGCTTATCAAATTCTTCGGCGGTCTTTGCTTCGTGATTGAATACCTTGACCACCTTCATACCCTCGATAGCCTCCTCAATGTTGCCGTTCATTTGGCCCAGCGCTTCCTGTTGTGCCTTGTAGTACTTTTTTGTGTGCTTTGCGATGTTAATTGAGTTGGCAATCATAATTACCAGGAACACAAGTGCAACCAGGAATAATTGCCACTTGAGTATAATCATCATAACCACAATGCTCACAAAGCTGAATACTGCGGATACCAGCTGTACTATTGTTTGCTCCAGCATCATTTGGATATTGTCAATATCGTTGGTAAATCGGCTCATAATCTCGCCGTGAGTTTTTGAGTCAAAATAGCGCAGCGGCAATGTCTGCATGTGGTCAAACAAATCTTTGCGTATGGTGTTGGTGGTGGAATAGGCTATTTTTACCATAATCTTTGATTGCAGAAAAGAGAACAGAGCAGCCCCTATATAGAACGAGCCTACAATTGCCAAATTCTTAAGCAGCAGCTTTATGCCCTCTGTGGCAAATGTGTTTGCCTTGATTGTGGATTCCACATCATTGAGTATCGGCTTTAGCCAATATGACGCGCCTGTGGTGCATAGCGTACTGAGTATTAGCATCACAAGTACAACAAACAGCAGAGATTTGCTTCTGCCGATATATTTCAGTATTCGGCTCAGTACCTGTTTTGTGTTTTTCGGCTTTGCAAAATTTCTTGCAGGTGGCATTATTCCATCACTCCTTTCTGTTGGGTCTTGTATATTTCTTGGTAGATATTACATTCCTGCATCAGCTGTTCATGATTGCCTACGCTGACAACCTTGCCCTCATCCAGTACGATAATCATATCCGCGTTTTTTACCGAGGATATACGCTGTGCAATTATGAGTACTGTTGTGTCCTTTAGGTCGGAGTAAAAACTCTCGCGTATTTTGCTTTCGGTAGCTGTATCAACGGCCGATGTGGAGTCGTCCAATATCAGGATTTTCGGCTGCTTTATCATGGCGCGGGCGATACACAGCCTCTGCTTTTGTCCTCCCGACAGATTCAGTCCGCCTTGGGACAGGTCGGTGTCGTATCCGTCAGGCTGTTCCATAATGAAATCGTGGGCCTGCGCAGCCTTGCAGGCAGCAACTATTTCTTCGTCGGTGGCGTCTTCCTTGCCCCAGCGGATGTTGTCCTTTATACTGCCGGAAAACAGCAAGTTCTTTTGCAGCACAACACCCACAAGGTCGCGAAGTGCTGTCAGGTCGTAGTCCTTGACATCAACATCGTCAATCAGCACCTGACCGTTTACTGTGTCGTACAGTCGGGGTATCAGGTTTACCATACTGGATTTGCCACAGCCTGTGGAGCCGATAATTCCCACAATGCTGCCGGCAGGAGCCGTCCAATTTATGTTTTCCAGCACCAGGTCGTTATCGTGATAACCGAAATCTACATTTTTGAATTCAATTTTGCCCTTTGGTGCCTCAGGGATATAGGGATTTGCGGGATTGGTTATATCTATTTCGGTATCCAATACCTCTATTACACGCTCACCGCAGGCTTTGGCACGGGTTAGCTGCAGCAGCAGCATGGCTACCATCAGTATATTCATCAGTACCTGTGCGATATATGCCGCCAGTACACTGACTTCACCCACTGCCATCTTTCCGGCTGCTGCGTCCACAGAGCCTTTGTAGTATATACCCATAATGACGGCGTTGAGCATCAGCATCATCAGCGGCAGTACCGTTATAATCAGTCCGGCAGCCTTTGAGCCTTGTGCTGCCAGCTCGTCGGAGGCAAGATGAAATTTGTCCTTTTCTCTATCCTCTCTGACATAGGCCTTTACCACTCTTATGCCAATCAGGTTTTCCTGTACTACGCGATTGACATTGTCTATCTTCTTTTGCATTTTTTGGAATAGGGGAAATCCGTATTTCAGTATTACAGCCACAATTACCGCTACTATTGGCAACAATATGACCAGAACAAGGGACAATTTGGCGTTGATAGAAAAAGCAAAAAATGCCGATACCAGCATCAACGCAGGAGCCCTGACCAGTATTCTCAGACACATCATCAATGTGTTTTGGAGCATTGTGACATCGTTTGTCATTCTTGTGGTAAGGGACGATGTGGAGAATTGGTCAATGTTTTTGAAGGAAAAATCACTGATTTTGCTGTACATATCCTTACGCAGACGGTAGGAAAATTTTTGGCTGACAACGGAGGAGCATTTCATTGTAGCCAATCCGCCGGCAAGACCCACAATTGCCATTACCAGCATCATTAGTCCGATTTTTATGATGTACATTTTCATCTCGTTGTGGTCGCCTGTGTTGTTGGATACCCGTTCATATACTTGGTTAGCTATGGACGGCATTGCCAGCTCGCATATAGCCTCAACTATCATACCGCACACGCTGACGGCACTCAGTAGCCACAGTCCGTTCATATACTTGGAAAATTTCTTTAGCATTTGTTATTCTCCTTTCAGGTTTTTTATACCCTTGTCCAACAGGTTGGACAGCAGATGTATTTCTTCTTGAGTCATTCCTCGGGTCAACTTTTCGTTTTCTATAGCCATTTTGCTGCGTATATGCTCGGGCACGGCATTACCCTTGTCGGTAAGCTGTAGCTCAATTATGCGAGCATCCTTTTTGTTGCGCTTTTTTGTCACAAAGCCTGCCTTTTCCATTCTTTTTATGCTGACGGATATACTGGCGTTGCTGACGCCCAGCATGTCGGCTATCTCGCTGATTGTTGCAGGCTGATTTTCCTTTAGCACCAGGATGATATGGTGTTGTCCGGAGAACAAGCCTTCTTCCTTAATGGCTTCGTTCAGGCTGTGGCGCAGCATCCTGGACAGGTGGGATACGCGGGGAGCAACCTCGTTTATCGGAGGGGGAGTAATGCATTTTTCTTTCATATTCTTTCACCCAAAATAATATTTAGTCGGCTAATAATTAGTCGGTTTATGGTATTATAGCACAATATGTCCAAATGTCAACAAAAATGTGGATTATTCTGTTTAAAATTGTTGGCTATTTTACATATTGATATATACCGGGTGATGTGTTAAAATACCACAACGGAATTAAGGAGATATGGTTATGGACTACAACCTGTGGGATTACAACTGCATACGCCGCTTGCTGGAGCCAAGAGGCTTCAATTTTTCCAAGTCATTGGGACAGAATTTTCTTGTGGACCCGGATGTGTGTCCCGCTATGGCTCAGTTTTTGGATGCCGATGAGCATACCGGTGTGCTGGAGATAGGTCCCGGTGTCGGTGTGCTTACCAAAGAACTGTGCGCTGTTGCAGGCAGAGTGGTGTCCATAGAGCTTGATGAGCGTTTGTATCCTGTATTGGACGAGACTCTTGCCGACTGTCACAACTTTACTTTGGTAAAGGGTGACGCAATGAAGCTTAACATAAGAGAGATTATGAATACATATTTTGCAGATATGGACAGCGTAAAGGTGTGTGCAAATCTGCCGTATTATATCACTTCGCCCATTCTCACTATGCTGCTGGAGTCCGACCTTCCCATTGATGAGATTGAGGTTATGGTACAGCAGGAGGCGGCAGAGCGACTGACTGCTCCCGTAGGCAGCAGGGAGGGCGGCGCCATTACAGTGATGGTAAATTATTACGGAGATGCCCGGATGATTATGCAGGTACCCAGGGAGAGCTTTTATCCTTCCCCAAAGGTGGACAGCGCCGTCATAAAGATTGCTATGCACCGAGACAATCACTATGCCGTCGGTGATAAAAGAAAGTTCTTTTCGTTAGTTAAGGCTGCCTTTGCCCAAAGGCGAAAGACTCTTGTCAATTCCATCAATGCCACTCTCGGTATCCCAAAGGACAGGATTACCGGCGCATTGGTACAATTAGGCTTGGAGCCCACAATCAGGGCAGAAAAATTGGTTATGGAGGATTTTGTAAATCTGGCAGATTTACTGATGAATTAATATGGCAAAAGATAATATAAAAATTTTCAGCACTTATTCTATACCGAAGGCTGTAGGCGCTTTGGCAGTGCCCAGTATGCTGGGTATGCTGATTAATATTGTTTACAATTTGGCTGACACCTTTTTTGTGGGACAAACCGGTGACAAAAATCAGGTTGCCGCAGTCAGCGTGTCGATGCCGTTATTTTTGTTTTTCTTGGCGTTGGGCAATCTGTTTGGCGTTGGCGGATGTGCGTTTATCAGCCGTTCCCTGGGCGAGGGCAAAAGGGACAAAATCAAGACAATTTCATCCTTTTGTATTTACTCGGGATTGGGTATCGGCGCTGTGATTGCCGTGGTTATGTTGATATTCCGTCGTCCCATGTTGTTGGTGGCGGGCGCAACGGAAGCCACCATTGATTTTGCAGGCGATTATCTGTTTTGGGTACTGATAGGTTCGCCCTTTGTTGTTACCAGCATTGTGGCGTGCAACCTTATCCGCGGTGAGGGCGCCGCAAAGGACTCGATGATAGGTATGGTTATCGGCCAGGTTGTCAATATCATTTTGGACCCTGTATTTATACTGTCTTCCGGCGACAAGCTGTTCTCTTTGCGTTTGCCCTTTGGTTTCGGTATGGGCGTTGCCGGTGCCGCCATTGCCACTGTGCTGGGCAATGTGGTCAGCGTGTTATATTTCTTAATATACTTTCTCCGAGGCAAGTCGATTTTATCCATTACACCCAAGAGATTTTCTGCAAAAAACGGTATTGCCAAGGGTGTTATCAGCGTCGGCACTCCTGCGGCTATGAATAATGTATTGATGTCCCTGTCCAACATTGTTGTCAATATGTTCCTTGTAAAATACGGAGAGTCCGCTATTGCAGCCATGGGCGTTGCTATGAAAGCGAATTTGTTGGTGGTAATGCTGCAAATAGGCTTGGCGCAGGGTATTCAGCCTTTGATTGGGTATTGCTACGGCGCTAAGGAATACGGCAGAATGAAAAAGGGCATACGCTTCGGTATGATGTGCAATGTTATTATCGGTGCGTTGGTTACCGTGTTCTATCTGCTGTACCGACAGCAGGTTATCCGTATGTTCATCGACAATGCCGATGTTGTGGATTACGGTGTAAAAATGCTGACTGCACTTATGACGCCCGGCGTAGTGCTCGGCATTATGTTCATTATTAACTTTGCTTTCCAAGGAATGGGCAAGGGCGTGCAGTCTTTTATACTCGCCGCCGGCAGACAAGGACTGATTTACCTGCCTATGCTGTTCATTATGGACAAATTTGTGGGCCTTGAGGGGCTTGTATGGGCACAGCCTGTTGCCGATGTTGTGTGCATTGTTATCAGCGTTGTTATGTTCCTGTCCACAATGAAAAAGCTGCCAAAGCAAAATGTATAACCAATTACGGATGGCTTGCTCCATCCGTTTTATTTTTGTTGAAATGATAGGTGTAATATGTTAGAATATATATGTTGTATATGCGACAAGGCTTTAACCTGTCCTTATATCATAATATAAAACAAAGAACAGAACGGGGGAAACGGGATGAATGATATCCTATTCACACCTATGAAAATAGGCTCTTGCGAAATCAAAAACAGAATTGTAATGTCACCAATGCTTTTGGGTTTCGGTCAGTTCGACGGTACTGCCACCGATGAGATGATGGATTACTACGAGGCTCGGGCAAAGGGCGGTACTGGTCTTATCATTACCGAGATTACCCGTGTTAACGACAAGACAGGCGCCAGCGCATTCGGACAGTTGTCTATGAGCAACGACTCCACCATTGAGTCGGTATCGAGGATGGCCGACAGAATACATAAGCACGGAGCTAAGCTGTTTGTCCAACTTCATCACCCCGGCAGACAGAATGTGGGCCTGATGGTGGGTACCGTGCCTGTCAGCATTATGATGCAAAAGATTACCAAGGGAGCCTACGGCAAACTGCTGTTTAAGCTGACTCCTAAGGTTGGCCCCACTATGATAGAAAAAAATATTGTACCTTGCTCGGTAGCGCCCTCAAAGTGCGACCCTGCTTATTTTGCCGGTGGCAGAGTGAGAGCCCTTAAGCACAGCGAAATCAAGGGACTGGAACAAGATTTTATTGACGCTGCCGTTAGGGTAAAGAAAGCTGGCTGTGACGGTGTAGAGCTTCACTGCAGCCACGGATATTTGCTACAGCAGTTTTTGTCGCCGGTTACTAACCGGCGTACCGACGAGTACGGCGGCAGTTTTGAAAATCGTATGAGATTCATCACCAATATCATCAACGGTATCAGGAGAGAATGCGGCAAGGACTTTCCGCTGATTGTTCGCCTTACTGTTGACGAGTGTTATGCAATGCAGGGTCAGCCCGATAAGGGCTACGGCCTTGACGAGGGTATAAAGTACGCAAAGGCTTTGGAGAAGCTTGGCATTGACGCCATTGATGTGTCCAGCGCAGGATATGATACATTCAATTACTGGTTGGAGCCCGTATCATTTGAGCCCGGCTGGCGCAAATATATGGCCAAGGCAGTAAAGGAGGCTGTCAGTATTCCTGTTATTGCCGCCAATCTTATTCGCTCACCGGAGCAGGCTGCTCAGCAGATTGAGGAGGGCGTTCAGGACTTTGTGTCACTTGGCAGGCCCCATATTGCAGACCCTGATTGGACCCGCAAGGCACAGAACGGGGAGCACATACGCAGATGTATCTGTTGCCTTAACTGCTTTGAGTCCATGGAGACAAACGCATATATCGGCGGACACGGCGAGTGCGCCGTAAATCCCTTTGTGGGCAATGAGGGCAAGGAGCTTGTTGTGGACGGTAACGGACGCAAGGTAGTAGTTGTCGGTGCCGGTGCATCGGGTCTTACTGCCGCATATATTCTTGCTCAGCGCGGCTTTAATGTTACTGTTCTGGAAAAGGACAGTACCCCCGGCGGCCAGCTTAAGCTGGCATCCGCCCCTCCCCATAAGGCCAAGATAGGATGGCTTATTGAGGATTTGGTGGCGCTTTGCAACGACAACGGCGTGGAGCTTGTGTATGATACCCTTGCTGATATAGATACTATAAAAAAATATGACCCGTATGCAGTATTCTTAGCGATGGGCTCAAATCCTGTTAAGCCCAAGTTCCCCGGCGAGTACAATTATGACGAGATGATTACCTTTGCCGATGTTCTTACCGGAAAGGTGAATCTGGACGGTAAAAAGGTGGCGGTTATCGGCTCCGGTATGACCGGTTTGGAGACGGCAGAGTATCTTAATGACCATGGCTGCAGCACCATTGTTGTAGAGATGGCAAAGGAGATTGCACCCGGTACCTGGATGCAGCATTTGGACGATATTATGCCAAGACTTCGTCAGAGTGGGACACGCTTTTTTACCGGGGAGCAGCTTAGCGAATTGTTTGATGACAAGATTGTTACCAAGAATGTTGACACCGGCGCCCTGACAATTCATAATGTTGACGCCACGGTTTTGGCTTTGGGCTCCAGGAGCAACACATCACTTTATGATGAGGTTAACGCAGGCTTTGAGCGTGTGTTCCGGATTGGTGATGAGTACAAGGTGGGCAGAATCCAAAATGCCACCTCCACTGCATACAAGGCTGCAATTAGCCTTAAGTAAATAGGATATATAGTACAACAAATAATATATAAGCCCCAACCGATTCGGTTGGGGCTTATTGCTGACAGACTGCGATAAAGTGTGTTGGTGTTTATTCCTTAGATTCGATTAGCTTGCACTTAATGTCGAATGTTTTTATTCTGTCGTCATCAACTCTGGCAATTGTCAGGGTGATTGTATCGCCGGGCTTGGACTCACTGAGCAGGGAGGTTACAACATCGGTGGATGTCATAGTCTTTCCGTTAACGGCAACAATCATATCGTACTTTTGCAGGTCGGAGTTCTTGAGGTTGGAATTTTCGTCAATTTCCTGTACAACCATTGTACCTTGGGCGTCCTTGTATCCCTGCTTATCCAATTCTGCCAGTATTGCAGACGCGTTGTTAAAGCTGGACAAGGGCAGATATGATAATCCGAGCTTCGCTCTTCCTGCTACATAGCCATGCTCTATGAGGCTGTTGGCTGTGTTTACGGCAGTATTGCTGGGTACCGCAAATCCCATGCCCTCATATTCTGTTGATGCAATCTTGGACGAATTGATGCCGATTACCTGACCCTGCATATTGAACAGCGCGCCGCCGGAGTTACCGGGATTGATAGCGGCGTCAACCTGGATACATTTTGTGTCGTATCCAATGGATGACTCCACAGGTCTGTCAACTGCAGATACGATACCTTGGGTAACACTGTTTTTGAACTCAAGGCCGCCGGGACAACCGATGGCTACGCATCCCTCGCCAACCTCAATATCATCGCTGTTGCCGAATTTGGCAACCTTTAGTCCGGTTTTTTGGATGGACAGAACGCCAATATCTGTTTGACTGTCAATACCTACAACTTCGGCATCGTATTCCTCGTCGTTGTTGAGGGTTACGGTAAATTTTGTTCCGTCCGAGATAACATGGGCAGCGGTCATAATGTATGTTTTGCCCTTGCTTTCGCTCATTATTACGCCTGAGCCGGTACCTGCCTTAACCTCTCCGCCGTTGGAGTTGCTTCCGTAGCCGTAGCTGTAAAAATAGTCGTATGCGCTCTGTGCGGCATATACTGTGATACCTACGCAGGAGTCCATATTGTTTTGGGCTACTCCCGCTGCAGTCAGGTTGCCGTCGGCATCCTTTTTTGCCGTCTCGCCACTGCTTTCTACATTAGCCTTGTAGTCTCCGTCCTTGCTTTGGGATTGGCTGGTGTTGCTGTCATTGCCGGTGTCTGCGTCGCTGTTTCCAAGATATGCAGCTATTGTTCCTGCAATAGCAACCACAATGCAGATTGCCAGCACAACCAAAATGCCTACTATAGTTTTGTTTTTATTTTTCTTTGGCTTTTCTTCTGCAGATAGTGTTGCCGGTTGATTGTACTGCTGCGGGGGAATGTAGTACTGCTCCTGCACAGGCTGACTGTACATGGGCGGTACAGAGTTGTCGCCGTAGTACCCCCGGTTAGAGGGAGCAGACTGAGACCGCATTGGCTCGGCTGTATTATTTTCTGCCGGGGTATAATCATCGTTTTGGGGTTGATTATTGTTTCCGTAATTAAAATCGTCCATAATAATTCCTATAACCTTTCCGGCTACAAATATTTTTTAATAATTCCTAACGCATTACTGTAGCCGGATAATGCGCATAACGGGAATTAAGCATCTCAAAAATATGCCAAAGGCAAATTTTTGAGGCCGATACAATCGGATTAGTGTGACTTCACACTAAATATTTATTGCTTATTTTTTTATATTTTTCGGCAGCGTAAATATGAACTCTGCCTCTGTTTTGCTGTCGGAGCGCGCATAGATTCGTCCGCCGTGCATCTCTATCATCATTTTTACGATATAGAGACCAAGTCCTGCTCCTTTTGCATCCAGACTGCGAGACTTATCCACCTTGTAAAAGCGCTCGAATATTCTGCTTAGCTCGTTGGAATTGATGCCCTCGCCGCTGTTCTTGATAGATATTTGTACATAATCAGCCATTTCTTTTATTGATATTTGGATATATCCGTTTTCGTTTGTAAACTTTACGGCGTTGTCAAACAGGTTATATACAACCTGATATATCATATCCGTGTCGGCGTCGATGAAACAGGGCTCAACTTCGTCCAGTCCTCTGATTTCGATATTCTTCTTTTCTATCTTTTGCTCAAAGGTCAGTAATATGTGGATAATTTGGTCTGTAATGTTGTAATTCTTTGGCTTCATTTCAAAATCGCCGGATTCCATCTTGCTCATATTGAGCATAGCAACCACCAGTCGGGATAATCTCCTAACCTCATCGCTGACAATTTTGAGATAATACTCTTCTTTTTCCTTTGGTATGGTTCCGTCCAGGATGCCGTCGATAAATCCTGCTATGGATGTCATCGGCGTCTTCAATTCGTGGGACACATTTGCAACAAAGGACCTTCGTGAGCTCTCCAGCTTATCCAGCGCGTCAGCCATATCGTTAAAGGCGTTGCCCAGGTCTGCAAGCTCGTCCTCACCGTCGATTCTGACTCTGTAGGAAAAGTCGCCCACGGCAAATCGCTTTGCAGCCGCGCTCATCTGCTGTAACGGTGTAATCATTCTTTTTGTCAGTATGCCTATACCGATGAATGCACCTACAAGACATATAAGTGTAACCACAAAAAACATCTTGAAAACCGTGGATACCAGTGAGCTTGTGCCGGCAGGTGTAAGAGCAAATACAGAGCCAATAATCTTGTCCTTGCTGCCGTTGGGATATGATGATTTAATGACTGTACCTACTACATAGTACTTTTCGCCGTTGATTACCGTTTGGCTGATGGCAGTACCCTCGTACACTCGCTGTATCAGTTTGTCATCCACCTTGAATCCCATGTGCTGGGAGCATACGGTACACATATCTGTGTATGCCTTGATGCCTGATTGGTCCTTGCATATAATCACATTACCGGTGGGGTCGCAAATAAATATATCTGAGTCGATACAGTTGGATACCATCATCAACGATTCGGACAAAACCTCTTTTTCCGGAGAATAGCTGCTGTTCATATCATTGATAATCAGCGTTTCGGACACAGCCCTGCTGAGAGTGGCGGTGTTTTCCTTAAGGAGGTTCGTCTTTTCGTTCAGGGAGTAGCCGTTTACCATCATAATCAGGGAGCCACCCAGGATTGTAAAGCTAACGGCAAACAACGCTCCGAACAGTACAAAGTAGGTCAGGAAGATATTTTGCTTTCTGCTTTTCTTCTTTGGCATCAATTAGTTTTCCTTAGTTTCAAATTTGTAGCCCACTCCCCATACGGTCTTCAGGCTCCATTTGTCGGATACTCCCTCCAGCTTTTCACGCAATCTCTTGACATGTACATCGACGGTACGGGAGTCGCCGTAGTAGTCGAATCCCCATACCTCATCAAGAAGCTGGTCACGGGTATATACTCTGTTTGGGTTTGAGGCAAAGTGGTATATCAGCTCCAACTCTTTGGGCGGAGTGTCCACAGGCTCGCCGTTAACCTTCATCTCGTAGTTGGCAATATTGATTTCCAGGTTATCGTACATTACAATTTTGTTTTGGGAATCTGCAGCCTCAGCCTCTCCCTTTGTTCTGCGAAGTACGGCCTTTACTCTGGCCATAACCTCCTTTGCGTCAAAGGGCTTTACCACATAGTCATCGGCACCCAGCTCCAGGCCCAGTACCTTGTCAAAAGTCTCGCCTTTGGCTGTCAGCATTATGATTGGAGCAGAGGATGTCTTTCTGATTTCGCGGCATACCTGCCATCCGTCCATTTTTGGCAGCATTATGTCCAGCAACACCAGGTCGGGAGTTTTTGTCTGGAACATATTTACTGCCTCCTGCCCGTCGTTTGCAGTATATACAACATAGCCGTCATTCTCAAGGTACAGCTTTAGCAGTTCGCAAATATTCAGGTCGTCATCTACTACCAATATCTTGTTCGACATATAATTACCTCTCATTCGTTTTATTATCACTGTGATGGGTGTATATTACCACACATTTTTTAGTATATTTTTACATTCGGGTTAACAAAACATTAATTTTTTGAACAAACAATTAATTGTTATTTGCCATAATTTCTCTGCTTTCGACATAGTCCACAAACTGCTTTGCGCATCTGGGCGACCTGCCTCCTCGGCGGCGGGCCCACTGATCGGCCTCTTCTACCAGAGCGTCCATATCCACCCTTAGGCCTCGGTCTGCCGCAATCTTTGCCACAATGTCCTGATACTCGGTTTTGTCAGGATTTAGGAATGTAACGCTGAGTCCGAATCTGTCTGACAGACTCAGGTTTTCCTGCATGGTGTCGCTGCGGTTTACATCATTCTCTCTGTCGGAAAAGCTTTCCTTGATTAAGTGACGGCGATTGGAGGTGGCGTATATCAGGATATTGTTCTGCCTGCCTGACAGAGAGCCCTCCAGCGCCGCTTTCAGCTCGCCAAAGCTGTCATCGTGAGTGTCAAAGCTTAAGTCATCAATGTATATGATGAATTTCATGGGACTGTCGCTGATGCGTTCTCTAATCATCGTCAAGTCATTTATGTCGCTTTTGGAAATCTCTATCATACGCAGACCCATATTGTGATATTCGTTCAGAATTGCGTGTATGGTACTGCTCTTTCCGGTGCCTCTGTCACCGTACAACAGGGTGTTGTTTGCAGGCAGTCCGCGAAGAAACGCTATCGTGTTGTCCAGTACCTGTTTTCTTTGGGTTTCGTAATTTTTTAGGTCAGCCAGAGTTATGGGGTCAAGGGCGGTTATAGGCTCCAGCTCTCGGTTACGCCAGGTGAATGCGTTGAACTTCGCATACTTTCCGTAGCCGTTGTTTTTGTGAAAATCAATCAGCTCATCAATTTGTCCTGCCCAATTTTCTGTAAGGGGGAGCATCGCTTTGCCATCGGTTTTCCATGAGGGCATGGTCTCCAGTATTTCCTGTATATCCTTGTTCTCCTCTGCCAGGATAACATCATTGACGGTCACATTGGCGATTGCCTCCAGCTTTTGCAGGTCGGACTTAACAGCCTCCAATATTGTGGGGTCAAGTTGGTCCGATTTACCGGCAGCGGCTGCCTTAGTGAACACATTGTCGTCGGTGAGTATCAGCTTTGATACATAGTGCCTCAGCGACTTGTGTCGGGACAGTAGTGCGAACAATTGACTCTGCATCAGCAGTACCTTGTCGTTGTCGATGTTGGATAACATACGATATATCCCGTCGATTATTTCGTCATTCTTGATGTTGTATATGCACAGGGATTCAATATAGTATTTGATTTTGGTAGCGTTATTCAATTTACCGCCTCCACATTTTATGATTATTTTCATTTTATACCATTTGTTCACAATTTACAAGTCTTTGTTGCAAATTGTGCAAAAAAAGCGTTCGCTTCATCATACATACAAAAAATATTGTAAGATGTCTGACAACATATTGACTTTGGTATACCTCTTGTGGTATTATTGAAAAAACAGGGAGGTGTATATATGGCAGGTTCTATGCTGGCAGACAACATAGCCCAGACTATATTGAGAATGATCGAGGTTGACAATCGCTTTGCCGTGGGCGACAAGCTGCCTAACGAGAACGACTTGGCCTGCGAGTTGGGCGTCAGTCGTTCCACCTTGCGAGAGGCTATCAAAATACTTACCACCAACGGCGTGCTGGAGATTAAACGAGGCAAGGGTACCTTCGTCACCTCCAACACCACTATAGATATGGACAACATTGGCGAGATTGCGTCCGGCCTTGACGATTTGTTCGAGATGCGGTTGATGTTTGAGCCTGACTGTGCTTATTATGCAGCGCTGCGTGCCACTGACGACGAGATTGCCGCTATTTGTCATTACGGCGAGGCGATTGAGCGCAAGATTATCAGCGGTGAGGACAGAACCTATGAGGAACAAAAGTTCCACGAGAGTATTGCCAACGCTACACATAATGCGTTCGTAAAGCAGTTTATGCCTATTATTTTTAATGCGATAAAAAAGGGTGTTGTGGTACTGCAAAAGGATGACGAGGTCAGTAATTCAAATATGCAGGACGACAGGCTGATTATGGATTTTATAAAAAAGAGAAATCCGGAGGGCGCTCGCACCGCAATGAGGCTCCATATCATCCATGCTATAGAAAAATTGTAAAATTTGCAAATTGCCTATTGACATAGGACAACTGACAATATATAATGTGAAATGTAATCAATACAGAGGCAGTTGTTGGACAACCGAAGAACAGCTGCACTCGACCATTTAAGGAGGAAATAAAAATGGCAGACGCAAGAATTTTTTACGAATCAGACTGTAACCTTAGCTTGCTTGACGGCAAGACCGTTGCTATCATCGGCTTTGGCTCACAGGGACACGCACACGCACTCAACCTGCATGACAGCGGCGTAAATGTAGTAGTAGGTCTTTACGAGGGCTCCAAGTCATGGAAGCATGTAGAGGACCTTGGACTTAAGGTTATGACCACTGCAGAGGCAGTTAAGGCTGCTGATATAATTATGGTTCTCACCCCGGACGAGAAGCAGGCAGCTATCTACAAGAACGACATTGAGCCAAACCTTACAGAGGGCAAGGCACTTGCTTTTGCACACGGCTTTAACATTCATTTCAAGCAAATCGTACCACCGTCAAATATCGACATCTTTATGATTGCACCAAAGGCTCCGGGCCACACTGTAAGGTCAGAGTACAAGGAGGGTAAGGGTACACCTTGTCTTGTTGCTGTATATCAGGACGCTACAGGTCACTGCCAGGATATTGCTCTTGCTTACGGCGCAGGCATCGGCGGCGCTCGTGCAGCTATCCTTGAGACTACCTTCAAGTGCGAGACAGAGACCGACCTCTTTGGTGAGCAGGCTGTTCTTTGCGGCGGTGTTACTGCTCTTATGAAGGCCGGCTTCGAGACCCTTGTTGAGGCAGGCTACGACCCAAGAAATGCTTACTTTGAGTGCATCCACGAGATGAAGCTTATTGTTGACCTTATCTATTCCGGCGGATTCAGCAAGATGAGATACTCAATCTCCAACACCGCTGAGTTCGGTGACTACGAGACCGGCAAGCGCCTTATCACAGATGAGACTAAGAAGGAAATGAAGAAGATTCTTGAGGAAATTCAGGACGGTACATTTGCTTCCAAGTTCATCACAGAGGCTAACAACGGTTGGGCTCACTTCAAGGCTAAGAGAGAGCTGGAGGCCAGCCACCAGCTTGAGGAAGTCGGCGAGGGCATTCGTGCTATGTACAGCTGGTCCAAGGGCGAGGACAAGTACGCAGAGAAGTAATCTTTGACGATATTATAATAAATTACCATAACAAAGGACACACCAAAATCGGTGTGTCCTTTGCGTGTAGAAAAAGTCAAATTATAAATTTCTACACGCTGACAGACTTCGAGAAATGGGATTGAATTTCGTTTTCTTGCGAGGGAAGATGTACGATGGTACC
>JAQXWS010000024.1 GCA_029225565.1 Eubacteriales bacterium | reverse complement strand
CTCTCGCCACATGGACAATGGTACTGACAACACAATAAGCCAGATGCGAGAGCTGGTTAACCAGTGCTACAACCACCCATCAATCGTTGTATGGGGACTGTCTAACGAAATTACAATGGGCGGCGTTGCATCCCCTGCTCTGATAGAAAATCACAAAAAGCTCAACGACCTCTGTCACCAGATGGACAAGACAAGGCTCACCACCCTGGCGGCGCTGACAATGTGCCCTATTGACGCAGAATACATCCAAATTCCCGATGTTCTGTCCTACAACCATTACTTCGGCTGGTACGGCGGAAACACAGGAATGAACGGACCCTGGTTCGATAACTTCCACGCAAAGTATCCGAACAGAGCCATCGGTATCAGCGAGTACGGGTGCGAGGCGCTGAACTGGCACACCTCCAATCCGGAGCAGGGCGACTATACCGAGGAATACCAGGCATATTACCACGAGGAACTGATAAAGCAGATTGCCGAAAGACCGTATCTGTGGGCAACTCATGTGTGGAATATGTTTGACTTCGCCGCAGACGCAAGAGCCGAGGGCGGCGAAAACGGAATGAACCACAAGGGACTTGTTACCTTTGACAGAAAGTACAAAAAAGACAGCTTCTTTGCCTACAAGGCATGGCTGTCCGATGAGCCGGTGCTCCACATCTGCTCCAAGAGATATATAGACAGAGTTGAGGATGTAACAAAGGTTACCGTGTACTCAAATCAAAATGAGGTAGAGCTGTTTGCAAACGGCGCCTGCGTAGGCAAGCAGACCAAGGGCAAGTACCCCTTCTTCTATTTTGAGGTTAAGAATGAGGGCGAAACTCAGCTAAAGGCTGTGGCAGGCGACCTGGAGGATACTGCCAATATAAAAAAGGTTGATGAGCTGAATCCCGACTACATTATGCAGGAGGAGGGCTCGGTAATTAACTGGTTCGAGATAGATACACCGGCAGGCTATCTGTCAATCAACGATACCGTTGGCGATATACTGGCAACCTTTGGAGGCAAATTGGTACTGCTGTCCATGCTCCCCATGCTGAAAAAAGCCTTAACCGGCGACAAACCGAAGGAAAAGAAAAAGGGCGAAAAAAAGGAAAAGGGATTATCCGTTGCCGGATTTAAGCCCAACAAAACCATGCTGGATATGGCAAAGGGATTTGCGCTGAGGCGGGCGTTCTCCATGCTGGGAGCCAAATTCACAAAGGAGCAAATCCTGGGCATAAACAAAAAATTAAACAAGGTTAAGAAAAAGCAAAAGTAGTTTTGCCTGCCTAACACCTGTTGACAAAAGCAATCACAGATGTTATTATGTGCAAAACGAGGTAATCATTATGAAAAATCTAATTGCAAAAGTGAATAGCTTTGCACAGCCACATCAGCCTAAGTATTATGCTTGGGCTTATTTGGGTTGTGTTCAAAGGTAGCATTAGATTATTTTATATCATAAACTAAACTGCTGACGAACACTAAAGTTTGTCGGCAGTTATTTTTTTGGAGGAAATTATGATTAGAGAATTAACTATTAACGATTTTGAAATTGTAGAAAGCATAGTAGCAAAGCTACATAAAATTCACGTTGATAATCGCCCCGACTTTTATATTAAAAACGAGCACCCCATTAAGAAAAAAGAATACAAAGCAATGTTAAATAGTAAAGATAAAATTAATATTGCATATATAGTTGATGACAGAATTGCCGGTATATGCCTTGCAACAATTAAGGATAAAATTGAAAAATCAATTTACATTGATGATATTTTTGTGCTTGAAGAATTCCGACATCAAGGAATAGCCACAAAACTATATAAACAAGTTGAAAGCATTGCTAAAGATATAGGTGCGAAACGAATTGATTTAACTGTCTGGCAGTTCAATAAGACCGCCATGAAATTTTACGAATCATTAGGAATGGAAACGCAAAGAAAAATATTAGAAACGAGGTTAGAATAATGAAAGAGATTATTGAATTTTATAATAATTACGATGAGGAAGGCAGACTGAAAAAGAAAAACAGAATGCCAGAATACATAACAACAATGCGATATATTGAAAAATACCTTAAACCAAATTCGAAGATACTTGAAATCGGTGCAGGCACGGGCAGATATTCTGTTACGCTTGCTGATATGGGTTATGATGTTACGGCAGTTGAGCTTGTTGAACACAATATTGAGATTATGAAGAAAAAGGTCAAGCCAAAACATAATATAAAAATCTATGAGGGTAACGCCTGCGACCTATCATTTATCGAGAGTGATGCATACGATATTGTTTTACTCCTCGGTCCAATGTATCACTTGTTCAATGATGAGGACAAGAACAGAGCTATCAGCGAGGCAATAAGAGTTGCTAAAAAGGGTGGAATTATCTATTCCGCCTATTGCAACAGCGACACCTGTGTGTATAAAATGTTTTACAAAAAGAGGATTTTGTCATATCTCGACAATGGATTGATAGACGAGAATTATCATACTGTTTCAACTCCGGATGAAATATTTGAGCTTTACCGAAAGCCTGAAATTGACGAGCTTATGAAAAAATATCCTGTTACGAGATTGCACTTTGTAGGTGTTGATATGCTGTCATATTTCTATAATGATAGGTTGAATTTGTTGAACAAACGAGAATTTGAAGAATACCTAAAATTCCTATCAACAATCTGCGAGCGTGAGGATTTGGTAGGCTTTTCACAGCACATGCTTGATATATTCAGAAAGGATTGATATGAAAATTACATACATTACAGGAGCAACCTGCACGGGCAAAACCACATATGTAAACAGTATATGTAATAACGAAATCATAATAAGCCTTGATGCCTTATCAAAAGCTATTCGTTTTACATTTGATGATTTTAAGCTATATACGACTGATAAGGTGTCTATACGCCCAACAATAAACAATGATAAATTCCTAAAATTTGTAAAGACATATATAGAATATCTTGCTGTTGATTATCCGGATAGGGATATTATTATTGAGGGTTGCCATTTTACACCGGAGGAGTTTTTATCTGCCTTCCCAAATGCTAAAATCATTGCGTTGGGAATAACGGATAAAACCACAGCATTAAGGCAAATCAATAAAAAAGATTGGATGGCTAAGCTTGATAATGATATAAAAATTGAATATATTAATCAAATTGTTGATTATTCAAATGAATTAAAACATAAATTTGTCGGCTGCTATATCGAAGCGTTAGACAATTCATACCATACGATATAGAACAAGCAAATCACCGTATCCGCTTGGGATACGGTGATTTGTTATTTCTGCTTGCCGTAAAGGCATTTTGTGGGCTCTTTTTCGATTACCAAACCGCAGTAGTTGCACATAATACATTTTGCCTGCGTTTGGGTGCCGGTTAATCAATTCTTAGGTGGGAGCCCCCTTTTTGTCGGCAAGTCCGTCATTAGTAGCCGAGCGAAAAATTCTGTTGCGAACCTTAATTCCTGTAATAGTACTGCCTTCAAATGCCATAATTTTAACAGATATTGCGTATCTTTCAGCTGTATATATGCTGTATAAATTACCAAATTATGAATAAATTTGCATTTTTGCCGAATGTATGTTATGATTGTAAAGTATTTTTTAATAAGTAAGGAGAAAGAGTATGACAAGCGGACAAATTTGTATCATGATTGCCATTGTTACATATCTTGCAATGATGGTAATTATCGGTGTATTATACTCAAAAAAGACAAAAAATGTAGGTGACTTTTACCTGGGCGGCAGAAAGCTGGGGCCCTTTGTTGCAGCAATGAGCGCCGAGGCGTCGGACATGAGCAGTTATCTGCTGATGGGTCTGCCGGGCTTGGCGTTGGCTGCCGGCCTTGCAGAGGTTAGCTGGACGGTTATCGGTCTTGCGGTAGGTACATACCTCAACTGGCTGATAGTAGCCAAAAAGCTGCGCAAATATTCCGAGAGAATAGGCGCTATCACCATTCCCGATTACTTTTCGCTGAGATACAGGGAATCAAAAAATATACTGATGGCGCTGGCGGCAATAATGATTATTATTTTCTTTGTGCCGTACACAGCCTCCGGATTTGCCGCTTGCGGCAAGCTTTTCGGCACCCTGTTTGGTGTTGACTACCACATTGCTATGATTGTGTCCGCAATCATCATTGTGGGCTACACATCCCTGGGCGGATTCAATGCCGCATCCACAACCGACTTTATCCAGGCTATCATAATGACTGTTGCTCTGCTGATAGTGCTGGTATTCGGTATCGCAAAGGCAGGCGGCCCTGCCGCAGTAATCGACAATGCCCAAAACCTGAGTGGATATCTCAACCTGTTCCAGGGTTATGACCCGGCAACCAACACAGCGGGCACATTTGGGTTTATTCCTATAATCTCCACCCTGGCGTGGGGTCTCGGCTACTTTGGTATGCCGCACATTCTGCTGCGATTCATGGCAATCGAGAACCCGGAAAAGGTAAAGCTGTCCCGCAGAGTTGCTACTGTATGGGTTGTTATCTCCATGGCTGTGGCAGTAATGATTGGTGTTGTCGGACTTGCTATGATTAACAACGGCACACTGCCTGCATTTGATGACAGCGAGACAATCATAATCCAAATATCCAATTACTTGTCAACCCACGGTGTTGTACCGGCACTGATTGCCGGTGTTATCCTGGCAGGAATCCTGGCCAGCACAATGTCCACAGCCGACAGCCAGCTACTGGCAGCATCATCAGCCGCCAGCGAAAATGTGCTGGGAGGCCTGTTAAAAATCAATCTTACCGATACCGGCAAGATGGTTGTAGCCAGAGTTACTCTCATCATCATATCCGTAATCGGTGTGGTAATCGCCTGGGACAGCAATTCCTCCGTATTTGGCATTGTATCATTCGCCTGGGCAGGATTTGGCGCTACCTTTGGTCCGGTAATGCTGCTGTCGCTGTTCTGGCGCAGAAGCAACAAGTACGGCGCCATCGCCGGTATGATAGCAGGCGGTATTATGGTATTCCTGTGGAAGTACAAGATTGCCGGTATGGCAGATGTGCTCAACATCTACGAGCTGCTGCCTGCATTCCTGACAGGATTGGTAATCAACATTATTGTATCCCTGATAACCAAGGCGCCCGATGACCGGGTAACAGCCGTATTTGACGAAATAAAAAACAATAAATAAAAATATAACACCAAATAAAAATATAACACCAAATGCACAATGCATTTGGTGTCAGACTGTCGATAAAGTGGGTTAAACCACGCAAAATAATGTATAATATATAACCATTTCTGCCTCTCTTGAGTAAAGAAAGGTGGGTGCGATTTATCGCACTCGGAGAGATTGTAAAAGTGGCTTAGACATCTAATGATGAATCTAAGCCGCTTTTTTGCGTTTTTCGTTTTTTGCTCAGTCGAGGTACCATCGTACATCTTCCCTCGCAAGAAAACGAAATTCAATCCCATTTCTCGAAGTCTGTCAGCGTGTAGAAATTT
>JAQXWS010000023.1 GCA_029225565.1 Eubacteriales bacterium | reverse complement strand
TCACCCGTCCGCCACTCAGTCATATCGGAATTCATCCGAAGAATCATTCGTCAAGCTTCGTTCGACTTGCATGTGTTAGGCACGCCGCCAGCGTTCGTCCTGAGCCAGGATCAAACTCTTAAAACTTTGTATTAATTCATCCGCTTACGCTGATGCACTAATCATTTTAAAAATCCGTCCGGTCCTCTCGAACCTGTACGTTATTACTGTTTGGTACTCTTTGTACCAGGAGTTAATTTAACTCTTTCAAATTAAATCGGGTTCCTTTTCGTCGTTGTTTAATTTTCAAGGTCCTACTCCGTCGCTTCAGCCTGACTATTGTCGTTGCCTCATTTGCGACGGCTTAGACATAATACCACCTACAACCTCAATTGTCAACAGTTTTTTTTGAAAAAATTTAATTTTTTTCTGTTTCATTACACCCTGCCAAGTGTTCCATACACGCTCGCATACAATATATTGAATTAATTACCGTTTTTACTTTTTATAAACCACATTATGTAGGATATTCCTATATAACTATAATATCTTTAGGTAAATAATCTGTAATTTTTTCATAATATTTTTCGATATCATCATATCTGATATGATAATCGAACAGATTTATTTGTTCTGTATCAAAAGATATAATATTTGCATTATCATACCCCAGCGAGCTTGTATTATAATATGATACGGTAATACCGATTGCCAATGCAATAGTTGCCAGAGCTAATATGCGAACTTCCTTTTTCATAATCAAAATCCTATCATTTTATGTAATCGTCGTTAAGCATTTCTCCCAGAGCCTTGCCGAACAGGCGGGCGGAATAGCATGCCTCGTCCAAGGTATTGGCATCTGTGCCAATCTCTATCAAAAAGGAATACGGGGTCTCGAACATATTATATTTACGCTCCGAAAAAAGAATCGGTCGCATAAGGCCGGGATACTCCTTTGCCATTTTGCTTTGAATCTGCAAATCAAATCGCAGGTTGGCCTCCCAGTCGGGAAAGTTTTTTACTCGATTATACTGACATCCGGCAATAATCATCATACGGGCCGCTTTTTTGCCGTTAATCTTTTTTGTAGGCTTAATCTTTGTTTTGTCCTCAAAAGTAATATCGTCCCGGTGAACATCAATGGTAATCTCAATTGACGGATATTTTTCTAAATACTTTTCTATTGCAGCACGGGAGGAATCGTATGAAGAATTGTAATCGGTATCATGAATTGTTCTGTCGTGAATAACATTAAACCCGGCTTTTTGGAGATATGAGGTCAAATCATCTCCGACTCGCACCATATTCCGTGAGGAATCCCTGGAGCGTGAGTCGGAATCAATATAATAACCGACATCCAAAAGCGAGTACGCCTCCGTTGTATGGGAATGGTAAATAAGAATAGTAGGCTTTGACTTGTCAGGAATTGACAAATCCGTCCCCTGCTTAAGCAACGCCTTAATATTGGGCGAGTAAAACGAGGAAGGAATAGTAGCCTGCACCTGCACCTTACCATAGGACAAAAGTTGGCCTCCACCTCGATAATTCTGCTCACTGGTCGCACCTTTTTTGGCTGTCTGATCCATTACGGCAGAGCGCATCAATTTTGCTATATCGGGAGGTGTTGCGGTAATGTCGCTATCGTCGAAGCCGTCCTTCGATACGATTGCATTCATAACCTGCCTGTCGTCCTTGGATGTCGTAGTAGTATTATGCGCCTGCTGCTCAGGTTTATCATTGGTAATATCTGCATTGACAAAGTCGGCATAGCTCAATGTGGGCTTGTTGGATATTACCGACCGAGATACAGACGCAAACACCGGTGCGATATAGGGTGCGCCTGCGATACACAGGGCAGTAATCGATACAGCTGCCAGAATGTTGTACAAAAAATGAGATAGATACTTGTTCATTATTTCACCATATATAATGTTAATAAAATATTATAATTAATATATATGACGGCAAATGCAGAATAATGCTACTACCCCACCAATGTGTACAGCTCGGCAGGTGTAATACCTTTTTGGAAACAAATGTTAATTCCCATACCTATCAGCTTGGCTCCCTGCTGGGTAATACGGTCAATCTCTCTGGGCGTAACGAATGCAGTGTCGCTGCTGTCACCGCTGATTACAGATGTGCTTACCACTGTGGGAATACCGACGGAAATAACCGGTACTCCCAAAGTGGATTGGGACAGCTCGTTACGGTGATTGCCTACTCCCGAGCCGGGAGAAATGCCCGTGTCGGAAAACTGTACCGTAGTGCCCAATCTGTTGGTTGAGGTGGCGGCAAGAGCATCCACCACAATTACCAAGGACGGTTGTATCTGGGCAACAACGCCTTTTATTATCTCGGCAGTTTCTATACCGGTATCCCCAAGCACTCCTGTAGATATTGTAGCAACAGGAAACAAATCACCAAAGGTATTATCGCCATCCATAATAATATGTCTGGTAGAAAGAATATAGTTTGATGTAAGGGGTCCCAGGGAGTCGGCTGTGATTCGCTCGTTGCCAAGGCAAGCCACAAGCACCGACTCCAAAGGTTCGGGCATAATTGTGGACAAAATATCGGCAAAATCCTCCAATCGTCCGTCAAATATGTCGCTGTCGCTGACAAATGCCTCCAGCTGTAGAGTGATATACTTGCCAATGGGCTTGCCTATCGCCCTGGCGCCGTTATCGTTCAACACCGTGACGGTGGTCACATCATCCTTTTGGTCAACGATTACGCCGTCGATAGTGGTAGATGAGCTGGATTCGTAGCTCTCTACTGCCAAATCGGTGCGATTTTGCATATCATTTCACCCTTTTTTGATACATTTTTAATAAAAGTATGCCCAAAAATAAAAAAATGCTTGCATTTTATTTAAACTTGTGATAATATAAATCAGCATTAAACAGAAATTGGGCGTATGCCTTTATATCCATTTTCTCGTAAAAGGAGTTGAAAATCATGGCAAACATCAAATCAGCAAAGAAGAGAGTTAAGGTTAACCAGGCTAAGGCCGCTAACAACAAGGCTCGCAACACAGCACTCAAGACAGCTATCAAAAAGGCTAACACCGCTATCGAAGCAAACGCAGAGGATAAGGACGCAGTAGTAAGAGAGGCTATCAAGAAGATTGACCAGGCTGCTGACAAGCACCTCATCCACAAGAACTGTGCTGCCAGAAAGAAGAGCAATCTTGTAACAAAGCTCAACAAGGCTTAATTAACAAAGCAAGGAACTTCCGTATTTTTGCGGAAGTTTTATTTTTGTTATTTTGTGCTATTGACTTTGGATATAATAAATACTATAATGTAAAGGAAAGATATAAGGAGGTTCGAACTATGAACTTTAAGAAAATCGCAAAGATTATTGCAGTTATTGCAGCACTTATAGGACTGGCTGCTGCCGCTTATTTTGCCATCACAAAGCTGACAGCAAAGAAAGAGCCAGAATACTTTGACGACAACGACTTTTTCGAGTGTGACAACGAGATAGAAATTGTTGAGGTTAAGGAAGAGGATGCTGCCGTAGAGGAAGCAAAGAAGGAAGCAGAACCAAAGAAAAAGGCTGCACCAAAAAAGAAGGCTGCTAATAAAAAGGCTGAATAATTTACAAAGCGACCTTGAGTTAGGTCGCTTTATTTTTTAAGGAATATAATAGTGTAAAAATCACACTATTATGATTGTATCTCAGTTGCGGCACCCAAAATTCCTATTGAAATTTTGAGATGGCTAAATTCCCATTATACGCCTTATCCGGCTACAATAAGGCGTTAGGAATTTTTAATAATACTATATTTGTAGCCGGAAAGGCTATGGGAATTAATATGTACAACTGCGGATTAGTTCTGGAGGGTGGAGGCAATCGTGCCATATATTCCAGCGGTGTACTGGACGCGTTTATAGAAGAAGGAATAAAATTTCCGTATGTAATAGGCGTGTCTGCCGGCAGCTGCAACGGTGTGTCATACATCGGGGAATGCAAGGGCAGACAACACGAAATCACCACCAAATACTGCAACGACAAAAGATATATGGGTATAAGCCACTTGATAAAATCCGGGGAATTCCTGAACGTTGACTGGTTATTCGGTGAACTGACATACCAAATTTGTCCGCTGGACTACGACACATACGAAAACAGCGGAACAAAAATGTGTGTAGTATGCACCAACGCCGGTACCGGCAAGGCAGAATACTTTTATCCCGACGGATTCAGGGAATGGGGATGCAAGGAAATCAGAGCCAGCTGCAGTATGCCCATTGTCACAAAGGGTGTAGCAATCGGCGGACAACTATACTTTGACGGCGGATTGGTTAACTCCGTACCCTTGGAGCGCGCGTATCAGGATGGCTGCCAAAAGGCAGTAGTAATACTGACTCAGCACAAGGGATATGTAAAAGAGCCTGTCCCAAAACGAATGTGCAAGGCAATAAAAAAATACCCAAAAATCCGGGAAGTACTGGAAAACAGACACATTATGTACAACAATCAGTTGGAATATGTACAGCAAATGGAATCAGAGGGAAAGGCTTATGTTATTCAGCCCAGCGTTCCTCTGCACACCACAACTCTGGAAAAGGATGTTCCAAAGCTGGAAAGCATATATCAGCTGGGGTATGAACAGGGACACAGATATGCCGACGAAGTAATTTCATTTCTCAACTCATAAGTGTAAAAAAAGGACATTTGCGATGTGAACAAGTCCGTAAAAAATGGACAATAGAAAAAAGAGACCTCCTATGGTAGAATAAAAACTACCATAGGAGGTTTTGTTATGCCAAGAGAATATATACATATTAAGCGATATGAAAACGAATTGTTAGACTTGAAAAACC
>JAQXWS010000022.1 GCA_029225565.1 Eubacteriales bacterium | reverse complement strand
TGAATACCCTGCGCAAGCAGGTAAAGCAGCAGGAGAAGGAAATACGGCGATTAAAGGAGGAGAATGAATTTCTAGCGGAAGCCAGCGCTTTTTTCGCCGCCAGCCGTCGGAAGTCAGCAAAGGGCAGCGAATGAAATTCATCGCCGTAAAAACAGAAGACGGCAAGAGGAAAGGAAAAATTGCATTTTGCTGTAAAATGCTGGGTGTAAGCCGGCAAGAGTTCTATCGGTATCTGGTAAGCAGAAATCGACCGTGGAAATACCAACGGCTTGCCGAAATCATGCGGGAAATTTGCAGTGAGGATCAATGCAACGATACATATGGACGTATGCGGATGTATCAGGCTTTACAGCTGAAAAAGCCGGATGGCGTAGAGATTCCGGGAGAAAAGACGGTATATCGTATCATGAAAAAGATCGGACTAACTCATCATCCAAAACACAAGCCCAATGGAATCACAAAGGCTGACCGAGAGGCAATGAAATCGGACAACCTGCTGAAAAGAGACTTTCGTTCCGATGAGCCTCTTAAAAAATGCATTACGGATATTACAGAGATTAAAGCAAAAGATGGAAAGCTCTACACTTCCGTCATATTTGACTGCTTCGATCTGAGTGTTTTGGGAATTGCTATGAGTACAAACATGAAGGCAGAACTGTGCGTTCAGACATTGGACAACGCAATGGCTTCTTATCCGGCTTTGCACGGTGCAATTATTCATTCTGACCGCGGTGCTCAGTATACAAGCAATCTATACCGCAGAGCAATCACTCGGTATGGTATCTGCCAAAGTATGAATAGTGCAGGCGGGCGCTGCCATGACAATGCCCGCTGCGAAAGCATGTGGGCAAGGATGAAAACAGAACTATTATATGACCGCTACGATCCGGAACGGTTGACCGTGGAGCAGCTGAAATCGCTAGTTTGGAGATACTTTATGAGCTATTGGAACAATCGCCGTATTTGCTCCGCTAATGGCGGCTTACCACCCATGGTAAAGCGCAGCAGATTCTATGCTGCTCAGGCAATGGCTGCATGATGCGGCTACGCTTTGAGTTTTATCTGTCAACTGATATTGACAATATCAAACAACGGAAAACGCCGTGTGAAATACTTTTCCACGGGACTGCCCGAAAAGGGTAACAAGCGCAAAGCCGAAGCCGAACTTGCACGAATCAGAAGTGAATTTGTACCGCCGCAGGAAGTCGGCGAGCTTGCTTCCGATATGCCGTTTGCAGACTATCTGCTCGAATGGCTGGACATAGTCAAGGTGCGTGTTAAGGCAACCACATTCAGCTCTTACGAGCAAATGGTGAAATCGGTGATTGAGCCGTATTTTCGTAAGAAAGCGGTAACGCTTCAGGGATTAGAGGCAAGACACATTCAGCAATTCTATTCCGAAAAGCTGAAAACAGTCAAACCAAACTCGGTTATTCACTATCATGCTGTTATTCATCAGGCGCTGAAATACGCAATGAAAACCGACCTCGTTACGCAGAATGTGGCAATGAAGGTAGACCGCCCGAAAAAGAACGATTATCAGCCTGTATTCCTTGATGCGGAAGAACTGCAACACTTATTTGAAGTAGTCAAAGGAACAAAGCTGGAACTTCCTGTTTTAGTCGCCGCTTTCTACGGCTTGCGTCGTGGCGAAGTTTGCGGACTGAAATGGGACGCCATTGACTTTGAGCGTGGCACAATCACCATAAGGCACACGGTCACATCGGTGCAAGTGGACGGAAAAACAAAAATGTACGCACAGGACTCTGCAAAAACAAAATCCAGTATGCGTACACTTCCACTTGTCGGCAGCTTTGCAGAGTACTTCAAAGAAGTAAAAGCGGCACAAGAAGTCAATAAAAAGGTCTGCGGCAACTGCTACAACTACGAATATGACGGTTATGTCTTTGTAGACGAGCTTGGTGATTTAATGCGACCGGAATATCTGACAAGCTATTTCCCACAGTATATCCAAAAGCACGGCTGTAAAAGAATGCGTTTTCACGATTTAAGGCACAGTTGTGCAAGCCTGCTTCTTGCAAACGGCGTACCGCTGAAACAAATTCAGGAGTGGCTGGGACACAGCGATTTTTCCACCACCGCTAACATCTATGCCCACCTTGACTACACTTCAAAGCTGTCCTCGGCAAAGGCTATGGTCAGCGGAATGGCACTGCCCGAATCGGTGAATTTCGGCAGCAAGTGGGCCAAAATTTCAGATGATGGCGAAAAGAACTGATTTTAACGGTTCGAATACGCAAAAACGCTCGAAATCGCCTTGTTCTTTCCAAAAAACGGGCTGTTCTTTCCATAGTTTTGAGCCGATTTTGAGCAAACGAGCAAAAAAGAAAAGTCCGGCAAACCCGCTTGTTTACTGGACTTTTTGGCGGAGAGTTAGGGATTCGAACCCTAGGTTCCTTTTGGGAACACAGCATTTCGAGTGCTGCACCTTCGACCACTCGGACAACTCTCCGTGTATGTGATTCCGCATTTCTTCCGAAAACTTTTGGAAAGAACTGACGGAAAGAACAACAAAATATTCAATTTTCGAACCGAAAAAAAACCTGATTTTACGGGCTTTTTAAGCGGAGCAAACAGCCAACTCTTCAAAAAATTTCGAGTCAGCCCCGTTATGACCACTTCGATACATCTGCGTACTGTATAGATATTACCACTAAAAAATGTATTTGTCAATTTTAAATATTTGTGTTATCATATATAATTATTGTGGATATAGGAGAGCATTATGATTGCAATTATTGATTACGGTGCCGGTAATCTGCAAAGCGTCAAGAAAGCATTGGATTATCTTGGCTATGACAGTATCGTTACAGATGACAAAAATGAGATACTTTCCGCCGACAGGGTTATTCTCCCCGGTGTGGGTTCCTTCGGCGATGCAATGGAATCTATCAGGGAGCGCGGACTTGAGGAGGTAATCAAGGAGGCTGCCAACGGGGACAAGCCGTTTTTGGGTATTTGTCTTGGATTGCAGCTGCTGTTTCGTCACAGCCACGAAACACCGGATGTTGAGGGACTTGGCATATTTGACGGCGAGATAGTTACCATTCCGCGTGTTGAGGGCATCAAAGTGCCCCATATTGGATGGAATGATGTCAAAATCAGTCAGCACAGCGGCATTTTTTCAGGTATCAAGGACGAGAGCTATTTCTATTTTGTGCATTCATATTATTTGCGCAATGCCGAATCGGATATTGTGGCAGGAACCACTCATTACGGCGTGGATATTCAGTGCGCCGTTCAGCGCGGCAAGGTCTGTGCCACCCAATTCCATCCCGAAAAAAGCAGTGAAGCAGGTCTGCAGCTGCTACACAATTTTGCAACAATGCAGTAGGAGGTGCCCTATGTACGCAAAGAGAATAATACCGTGTTTGGATGTAAAGAACGGACGAGTAGTTAAGGGCGTGTCCTTTGTTGACCTGCGGGATGCAGGGGATCCGGTAGAGTGTGCCGCCGCCTATGACAAGCAGGGCGCAGACGAGCTTGTGCTGTTGGACATTACTGCCACCCACGAGGGCAGAAGCACAATGATTGATATTGTAAAGAGAGTTGCAAATACTGTATTTATACCCTTTACCGTAGGCGGGGGCATAAAGAGCGTGGACGACTTTAAAGAGCTGTTGAGGGCAGGGGCAGACAAGATTTCTGTCAACTCTGCCGCTGTTCGTAACCCACAGCTGATTGACGACGCAGCCTACAAATTCGGCTCTCAGTGTGTTGTGGTCGCTATTGATGCAAAGCGAAACGCAGACAGCTGGGAGGTTTATCTCAACGGCGGCAGAATCCCAACCGGGATAGATGCCGTTGAATGGGCTGTTGAAGCAGAAAAACGCGGTGCAGGGGAGATTCTGTTAACCTCAATGGACCAAGACGGACAAAAATCCGGATATGATATAGAGCTCACGCGCGCTGTAAGTGAGGCTGTGGGTATCCCTGTAATTGCCTCCGGCGGTGCCGGCAAGGCAGAGCACTTTTTGGACGCCTTTACTACCGGCAAGGCAGACGCGGTACTGGCTGCCAGTCTGTTCCATTTTAACGAACTGCCCGTTGCACAGCTAAAAGATTACCTGACCCAAAACGGCGTCAGCATAAGAAGATGATGAAAAATGAAAAATGAGTCTGCAGAGGCTCAGTATAGGCGTATGACCGAGACTCCTGTCAACAGATTGATAGTCAGTCTCGCAGTGCCTACTGTAATCAGTATGCTCATAACAATGATATATAATATGGCGGACACATACTTTGTGTCCAAAATCAGCGTATCCGCATCCGGCGCAACAGGTATTGTTTTCGGTTTGATGGCTATATTCCAGGCCTTTGGATTTATGTTTGGCCAAGGTGCAGGCAGTTGCATTTCCCGCCGGCTGGGTGCAAAGGATGTAGAAACCGCAAAGAAGTATTGCTCCACAGCCTTTTTTCTGGCGTTGTGTGTCAGCGGAATAATACTGACTATAGGACTGCTTACTCTGGACAAGCTGATGATTTTTTTGGGCAGTACTCCTACAATCCTGCCTTACTCCAGAGCATACGGCAGATATATTCTCATTGCCGGCCCTGCTCTCACTTGCTCTTGTGTTATGAACAATATTCTGCGTTACGAGGGTACGGCTCACCTGGCTATGATTGGCCTTACCACCGGCGGTATATTGAATATCGGTCTTGACCCATTGTTTATTTTTACATTGGATATGGGCATTTCCGGCGCCGGTTTGGCAACGGCAATTTCCAACTATATCAGCATGGGTATATTGCTGTTTATGTTTATTTCTAACAAGTGTCAGTGCTGTATTAAGTTGAAATATGTTCTCCTCAAGCCCAAGTTCGTGTGGGAAATTGTTGCAACGGGCTTGCCTGCCTTTTGCCGCAACGGACTCAACAGTATCTCCACTATGGTGCTAAACCAAATGGCTGCTAATTGGGGAGACGCCTGTATTGCCGCCATGAGTGTGTCCGGCAGGTGCGCTATGCTGATTTTCAGCGTTGCTGTGGGTATCGGCCAGGGCTTTCAGCCGGTAAGCGGCTTCAACTATGGCAGCAAAAAATATGACAGGGTACGTCAGGGCATCAAGTTTTTGTGGGCCTTTGGCACAATAGTAGTAGTGGTGCTGGCAGGCGTTATGATTGCTTTTGCGCCACAGGTTATCTCCCTTTTCCGTAGGGAAACGGAGGTTGTGTCGGTAGGCAAGGTTGCCCTCAGGTATCTCTGCCTGTCGCTAATGTTCCTCCCAACGGCACTAACGGCCAATATGACATTCCAAAGCGTGGGCAAAAAGGGTAGAGCTTTCTTCCTGGCTTGCTGCCAAAACGGTATATTCTTTATTCCTTTGGTTCTGATTTTGCCTAAGATTTTCGGCATAACCGGCCTGGAGGTATCACAGCCGATATCCTATCTTATCGCCGCCGTAGTGTCGGTTCCGTTTTTGTTATCGTTCCTTAAGTCCCTAAAGGAGGAACGCAGTTTATCTTGACTTTATTGGCATTTTGTGGTATAATACTCACATTGTATGGGGGAGTAATTCCACGCATATCGCGTGAACTAAATCAACATCATGTTGGCACACAACTGGTTTAGTTTGTTTAGAATGAGACTTATGCATAGTGGTAATGCTATGTATAAGTCCTTTTTACTATAATATATCATTATGTAAGGAGAAATGAGTATGAAGGAGTATTTGAAGTCGGTTGACCAAGTTATTGGCGATGTGGACAGTAGTACCCAGGGTATTACCTCCGCAGAGGCAAATGCCCGACTGGAAAAAAACGGCAAGAACAAGCTGGATCAGGGAAAAAAGGATAGTATTATCAAAAAATTCTTTGCCCAGCTCGCTGACCCGATGATTATTATTTTGCTGGTTGCTGCCGGTGTTTCTGCGCTTACAGCCATCAAAAGCGGCGAGGGATTTGCCGATGTAATCATTATCCTGATTGTGGTTATCATCAATGCCGTTCTGGGTGTTTACCAGGAGAGCAAGGCCGAAAAAGCTATTGAGGCACTGCAGGAGATTGCCGCCGCCACCAGCAAGGTTATCCGTGACGGAAAGCTTGTGGAGGTCAGGAGCGAGGATTTGGTTATTGGTGATGTTGTTGTGCTGGAGGCAGGCGACAGCGTTCCGGCCGATTGCCGTATAATTGAGTGCGCCAGCATGAAGATAGAGGAGGCTGCCCTTACCGGCGAGTCAGTACCTGTTGACAAGCAGGTGGATGCAATTGATCCGCTGGGCAGTGACGATGTACCTCTCGGCGACCGCAAAAATATGTGTTATATGGGCTCAAATGTGGTGTATGGTCGTGGCAAGGCTGTTGTAGTAGCCACCGGTATGGATACCGAGATGGGCAAGATTGCCGACGCCTTGACCGAAGCAAAGGACGAAGAAACTCCATTGCAGCTCAAGCTCAATCAGCTGTCAAAAATACTTTCATTCATCGTACTTGGAATCTGCGTATTCATATTTGTATTTGACATTGTTCGTTCCTTTGTTGTAGGCGATTCTATTACATTTGATACTGCTCTGAACTTCTTTATGGTGGCTGTGTCGCTGGCTGTTGCGGCAATTCCGGAGGGATTGGCTGCTGTTGTTACCATCGTATTGTCCATCGGTGTTACCAAGATGAGCAAGCGCAATGCCGTTATCCGCAAGCTGACAGCCGTGGAGACGCTGGGTTGTACTCAGATTATTTGTTCCGACAAGACAGGTACCCTAACCCAAAACAAGATGACTGTTGTGGAGCATAGAGGTACTGACGAAAAGCTGCTTGCCACTGCTATGGCGCTATGCTGTGATGCCGAGTTACAGTCGGACGATACCGTAAAGGGCGAGCCGACGGAGGCTGCATTGGTTGCTTATGCCAATACTCTGGGACTAAAAAAGTATGATTTGGAGGCTGAATTCCCCCGTGTAGGCGAGGCTCCATTTGATTCGTCACGCAAGATGATGTCAACTATTCACAAGACTCCAAACGGCTTTGTTCAGTACACCAAGGGCGCTCCCGATGTGGTACTGTCACTTTGCACCAGCGCTTACCTGGAGGGCAAGCGAGTGCCCATGACTGACGAAATTAAGCAGACTATTATGGCCGAGAATAAGGCTATGGCCGATCAGGCGCTGCGTGTATTGTGCGTGGCAATGCGTACCTACGATTCCCAGCCCGAAAATGACGCGGCCGCACTTGAGCATGATATGTGCTACATCGGTCTGACCGGTATGATTGACCCTGTACGCCCGGAGGTTGTGGATGCAATCAAGGAGTGTCGTATAGCAGGTATCAGGCCGATAATGATTACCGGCGACCACAAGGATACCGCCGTTGCCATTGCCAAGCAGTTGGGAATTATTGAAGACGCAAATGGCGCTATCACAGGTATGGAGCTTAACGAGCTTACCGACGAGGAGCTGGACGAAAAAATCACTCAGTTTTCCGTATATGCTCGTGTTCAGCCTGAGCACAAGGTGCGTATCGTCAAGGCTTGGAAAAAGCGCGGTATGATTACTGCTATGACCGGCGACGGAGTAAATGACGCTCCGTCAATCAAGAATGCCGACATCGGCGTAGGTATGGGCATCACCGGTACCGATGTAACCAAGAATGTGGCCGATATGGTGTTGGCGGACGACAACTTTGCCACTATCGTATCAGCTGTAGAAGAAGGAAGACGAATCTACGATAATATCCGTAATTCCATCCAATTCTTGCTTAGCTCCAATCTCAGCGAGGTTGTATCAATCTTCGTTGCAACACTTATGGGCTTCACCTTGTTTGAGCCTGTTCATCTGCTGTGGATAAACTTGATTACCGACTGCTTCCCTGCACTTGCATTGGGACTGGAAAAGGGTGATCCGGATATTATGACCCGCAAGCCTCGTGACAGTCGTGAGGGCGTTTTTGCAGGCGGTATGGGAATCGATGTGGCATGGCAGGGCATTATGGTTTCTATTTTGACCTTGTTGGCATACTTTGCCGGTACTAACGCACTCGGCTTTACTTTGGTGCAGGGCAATGCCGAATTTGTCCACCAAAACGGTATGACCATGGCGTTCTTGACCCTTTCTATGGCAGAGACCTTCCATTCATTCAATATGCGTTCCCGCAGACAATCTATTTTCAAAATGGGCAGTCTAAACTGGTATTTGATTGGCGCTATGGCATTGTCGCTGGTGCTTTCAACAGTTGTACTGTATATCCCATTCCTGGCAAAGGCATTTGATTTTGCCGCAATCAGCGGTGTGGAGTATGCAATATCCATGGGTCTTGCACTTCTCGTGATTCCTGTTACCGAGATTGTTAAGGCAATTCAGCGCAAATTGAACAAGTAAATTTTTTATGATTACTATGGTGGGGGCTGTCAACGACAGCCCCCATTTTGCAAAAAAGGAGTATTTATGGACCAATATACTAATTATGACAGAGAGATTGACGAGGCTGTGTCCGCTTGCGACAACGCTTTGAACTATCTACATAATGCCGACAACTACCTGTCTTCTGCAGGGAATTGGGGCATTGTTGACTTGCTGGGCGGCGGATTCATCAGCACTGTTGTCAAGCACAGCAAGATGGATGATGCCCGCAGGGAATTGACCAATGCAAAATATGCTGTTCAGTCCTTAAAAAAAGAACTGATGGATGTGAACCGTGTATGTAATATTGATATTAATGTGGGCGATTTTTTATCTTTTGCAGACATCTTTTTTGACGGCTTTGTTGCCGATTGGCTGGTGCAGTCCAAAATCAGGGACGCACGGCGTCAGGTAAGCGACGCCATTCGCCAAATTGAGGACATTCGATTGCAACTGCTTAAGTACTGATTATCGGCATCAGATAAAGTTTGTATATTAGTGTTTTTGTTTTTTGTTTAACATATTATTAATTCCCACATATATTTAGTGTTGTAGAGCATTAGATTATGGGGGATTTTTTATGGAAAAAAATAGGATTTGCGACGCAGAGTTTAGCCGTGTTGCCAACAGAGTGTCGGTAACAACAATAGCAGGCAATTTGTTGTTGTCGATATTAAAGCTGGTTGCAGGCATCGTTGCTCATTCCGACGCTATGATTAGCGACGCCGTTCACTCCGCATCCGATGTGTTCAGCACATTTGTGGTAATTATTGGCATAAAGCTTTCGTCAAAAAAACCTGACAAGGACCACCCCTACGGTCACGAAAGAATGGAATGTGTGGCGGCTATAGTGCTGGCTGTTGTGTTGTTTATTACAGGCCTTGGAATCGGAATAAACGCTTTAGAAAATATTATTAACGCAGATTACAAAAATCTTAGAACACCCGGTGATTTGGCTCTTGCTGCCGCTGTTATATCCATCATTACCAAGGAGGCAATGTACTGGTACACAAGGGCGTATGCAAAGAAAATTGACTCAGCAGCTCTTATGGCAGATGCCTGGCATCATCGCTCCGATGCGTTGTCATCGGTGGGCGCTCTGGTAGGCATAGCAGGCGCCGGAATGGGCTATCCGGTTATGGACTCTGTTGCAAGCATTGTTATCTTTTTGTTCATCGTCAAGGCAGCATATGATATATTCAAGGACGCTGTCAACAAAATGGTTGACCATTCCTGCGACGACGCTACAGAAAATGCAATTGCAGAATGTGTGTTGAGCAATGATGATGTTGTGGGTGTTGACCTGCTGCGCACTCGTACCTTCGGCAACAAGATATATGTAGATGCAGAGATTTGTGCCGATGATAATTTAACTCTTCGGGAGGCTCACGCTATTGCCGAGGCAGTTCACGATGATATTGAACGCCGATTTCCTAATGTAAAGCATATTATGGTGCATGTAAACCCTGCAATGCAACAGACAGAATGATACATAATCCGGCTTTGACGGCGTTTTGGTAACAAAAAAGGCGACCTTTCGGTCGCCTTTTGTTCTTCATTATCTTTGTATTCCGTTTTTGTCAAAGTTAAAGATGGTAGAAAGGATTACCTCATATCCTGTCTTGATAGCTTTTGGCACAAGCCTGTCATAGCTGTCACGACGGTTGTGATAGTAGTCCGCCGGTTTTGGGTCCATAGCAGCAAGACAGGTTGCGGTTATGCCTGCCTGAGTAAATGCGGCAGCGTCCGATGAGCCAAAGAATACATTGGCAAATTTAAGGTCGTTGTGACCTGCCTCAATGGCAGAGTCCATAACCAGCTGCGAAAAGCCCTGGTCGTGCTTAACCGTGCCTGTCATATCACGGCTGTAAACATTGAGATATTCCAGGTCCGTAAGTGTGTCAACACAGAGCACAGCAGTTTCTACGCCTTGATTCATATACTCGTCCTTGTGGTCTTTTGCCCACTGCTTGCAGCCACGCAGACCGGCCTCCTCGCCGTCTGTAATCATAGCCACAACCTCGGTGTTCTCAAACTCAACACCTGCCATATCCAGCATACGCAGTGCGCATACTGCAGCATATGTGCCGGTGAGGTTGTCATTTGCACCCGGTGAGATTGTCTTGAAGTCAACAAACAGCAACAGCGGTATCATACCCAGCGCTGTTACGCCATGCCAGTAGTATCCGTAGTTAACCATAAATTCACCGAATCCGCCCATATTAACAAAGTTGGCAATTATGGTGACGATGGCAACTACTACGGAAATGAAGGCACCGCCGATTGCCCATCCCATAAAAATTGTCATCAGCGGAAGCTTTTTGCCGTAATACAGGTGGCGCCATTCGTATGCCGAGTCACAGTGACCGCTGATTATGATTCTGCGCTTCACCTCTCCTGTGGGCTTGCGCTTTGCGTAAAAATTGTGGCCCTCAACCTTTTTGTATAAAACATCGCAGAACTGCTTATACATCAGGAATTCCAGGGCTGTTACAACCAGCGCAATTACAACAACACCGCCGACAATGCAGGTCGGTACAAAAAAGTCGGAGGGGCCGATGCCGCTGAATACATTGAGATATGCCATTGCCGTGCATGCAACAAATGCCAGGATAATAGCAATGGATATTGTCTTTGTAAAATGCAAGAATGCCTTTGGCGCAACCTTGTAGGTTTCAAAGCCGGTCTCATCGCAGAAAGTGTCCATCTCTTTTTTGATGTGCTTCTGGGTGGCCAGGCAGTTTGCGTTGGCTGACTCGCGCGGTCCGTAGCGCTTGATTACATTGGTGATTTCTTTTACGGTGTAGTCAACATTTTCGTTGATGACCGCTTGCGGAAATTCTTTGATGTTCATTGTTTTTTCGCTCCTTTGGATTTGTATTCTCTATTTAATTCTGTTTCTAAGTTAGGGTTGCCGCTAAAGAATTTTGCAACAATATTTTTCTTGTAAAAAAATCCTTTTGGACTGCTAATCTTATCAACAGCATAGTTTACTCCAAGCTTATCCAGCAGTTTTTTTTCTTCCTCCAGTCGGGCCAAAAAGCCCTTGTAGTCGCGGGTGCTTTCCGGTGACCATGCAACCTCTGCCATAGCCTCGATTCTGGGGAATGTCAGCATATCCAGACGCTCCCGGTCGGGAATCCATTCTGTCCACAGCTCGCCCTCAATACCCAGCACATTGGCTACATTGTCGCTGTTTACGCCAAAATTTTCCGGACGGTAGGTGTATGTATTTTTCAGCGGGTGCATTGCATAGGGCATATCAAAGTAGAAGGATTTGTGATTACTCATTATCATACTTCCGCCGTTGTTGACATAACGCTCCGCGTTTTTATCTCTCTGGGGAGTCCAGTATTGCACCACTATATTCTTGTCCTCTGTGTCCAGATTGTCTGCCTTTAGGATTTCGTTCCAGCCTATCAGCTTTTTGCCCTTTTGCTTTAGGTATTCGTTCAGCTTGTTTGTAAACCAGCCTTGCAGCTCTCGCTCGTTCTTTAGGTTATTGTCCTTAATTACCTTTTGGCAATGGGGGCATTCCTTCCATTCTCCTGTAGGTGCCTCGTCACCGCCCACATGAATGTACGGCGCATCAAACAGCTCACATACCTCGTCCAGCACGCCGTACACAAACTCAAATGTGCTTTCCTTTCCACAGCACAGCGTTCTGTTCCAATGTCTGTTCATCTCCACCGTTTCCGGAATCAATCCGCCGAAGAAACCGAATACCTCGCACTCAATATCACGGCATGCCAGATTGTTGTAGGCAGCAATAGCAGATGCAATATGGGCAGGAAAGTCGATTTCGGGTACTACTGTAATGCCTCGCTCACGAGCGTACTCAATGATTTCCTTAATATCCTCTTGGGTGTAGTATCCTCCGTAGGGAGTGTGGTCGATTTTTCTCGATTTCCAGCCGCCCACATGGGTGTATTTGCGATTTGAGCCGATTTCTGTCAGCAATGGATATTTCTTAATTTCTATTCTCCAGCCGTTGTCATCGGTGAGATGCCAGTGAAAAACATTCAGCTTTTGCAAAAACATCAGGTCCAGTAATCTCTTGACCTCGTCTTTGCCGAAAAAGTGACGGCTTTCGTCCAGATTGATGCCCCTCCAGCCGAATCTGGGCTCGTCTGCTATTTCACAGCAGGGAATATCCCTACCGCCTAAATCTAATTTGCCCAGCTTGCGTATCGTTTGGAGCGCATAATAGGCACCGGTTTTGCTTGCGGCAGATACGGTGATGCTGTCACAGGTTACCTTCAGAGTGTAACCCTCGGCGCTTAGACTGCTGTCCCGCTTTATTTTTATTTCGGCGTCGTCACATATATCGACATATTTTTGTACCAGAGGCAGGTCAAAATCGGAGGTAATCTTTATCTCTTCGGGAAGTGTGTAGCAGCCCTCCGTCATACTCACACTTTTTGGCATTGGTATTATCGACACAATGTCACCTCCGTAATTAAAATAATATTGATTATTATACCAAATCATATATACTATGTCAAATCGCAAACAGACATATGCCCGGTGTATATTTTACTAAAAATGTCTTTTATTTATTGCTTTTTTATGGTATAATTGTACTAAACGAATTGACGAAGGGATTTGATAGTATGAAGGATTGGTACAAGGAATTAGTTGTATATCAGATATGGCCCCGTTCCTTTTGTGACGGCAACGGCGACGGAATAGGGGACCTGGTGGGCGTGTTGTCAAAGCTGGATTACATAAAGGACCTTGGATGCAACTGCATCTGGTTTTCGCCGCTGTATCCGTCACCCAATGCTGATTTTGGCTATGATATTGCCGATTACAAGAGCATCAATCCGGAGTACGGCGACCTTGAGTTATTCAAGGAAGTGTTGGACGAGGCTCACAAGCGAGATATAAAGGTGATTATGGACTTGGTTGTAAATCATACATCCGATGAGCACCAATGGTTTGTGGAATCCCGCGACCCGGCGTCACCGTATCATGACTATTATATTTGGCGTGACGGAAAGAACGGCGGCAAAAATCCGCCCAACAACTGGCTGTCTTGTTTTGAGGGCGGTGCCTGGGAAAAGGACGAAAACTCCGGCAAGTATTACCTCCATGTGTTCGCAAAAAAGCAGCCCGACCTAAATCACGACAACCCAAAGGTTCGTGAGGAGGTAAAGGACATTATGCGCTTTTGGCTGGAAATGGGTGTTGACGGCTTCAGAGAGGATGTTATCACATTTATTTCCAAGCGGGAGGGCTTGCCCAACGGCGTGCCTATACCGTCCGCTTGCGGAATTGAGCATTATATGGACGGCCCAAATATCCATCAGTATTTGCAGGAATACAGAGAGGTTACCGACGAATACGATTGCTTTACGGTAGGGGAGGCGCCTATGATGACTCCCGGCAAGGCGCTGAAGTACATCAAGGACGGCAATAAGGAGTTGGATTTGATGTTCCACTTTCAGCACATGGCGGCTGATTGCGTTCTGGTGGATTATATCCAAACCAAGTTTAACCTAAAGAAAATGAAAAAAGCCTTCTCCTCCTGGCAGGAAAAGATTAACGGCAAGGCATGGAACACTCTTTATTTGGAGAATCACGACCATCCTCGTATTATTTCCCGCTACGGCAACGAAAGGTACAGGGTTGAGTCTGGCAAGATGCTGGCCAATATGTATATGCTCCAGCAGGGAACAGCATTTGTGTATCAAGGCCAGGAGATAGGTATGCTCAATACTAAGCTGGATTCTCTTGACCAATATGAGGACTGCTTTGTAAAGAATAATTACGCAGTGGCTCGCAAGGCTCATATCAGAGAAGAAAAATGCTGGGAGTGGGCAGTAAAATCCACCAGGGACAATTCCCGTACCCCAATGCAGTGGAACGCAAGCGCCAATGCGGGATTTACTACCGGCAAGCCCTGGTTCCCGGTAAACAAAAACTATACCGAGATTAACGCTCAGCGGGAAGCAAGCAATCCTAACTCAATTCTCAATCACTACAAAAGGTTGATTAAGTTCAAGAGAGAAAATGAGGTTGCCATCTACGGCGATTACAAGGAGCATTACAAGGAATCATCAAAGCTGTATGTGTATGAACGCAACTATAAAGGCAAGCGGCTGTTGGTAATCAATTCCTTTAGCGAGGACAGTGTGCCCTTTGAGGCGCCCCGCGGCTTCAATTTAGATAAAGGCACGCCGTTGCTGTGCAATTATCCAAATCCCACAGTTCAGGGCAACGGCTTCAAAATGCGTCCGTACGAAACCAGGGTGTATTATTTTGAATAGATGAGCATAAACAAAAGACGACCTCCGGGTCGTCTTTTCAGACTGTCGATAAAGTGGGTTGAACCACGCCAAATAATATATAATATGTAACCGATTTCTGCCTCTCTTGTGTAAAGAAAGGTGGGTGCGGTTTATCGCACTTGTAGAGATTGTAAAAGCGGCTTAGATTCATCATTAGATGTCTAAGCCGCTTTGGCGTTTTTCGTTTTTTGCTCAGTCGAGGTATAAGCATACATCTTC
>JAQXWS010000021.1 GCA_029225565.1 Eubacteriales bacterium | reverse complement strand
GCTCAGTCGAGGTACCATCGTACATCTTCCCTCGCAAGAAAACGAAATTCAATCCCATTTCTCGAAGTCTGTCAGCGTGTAGAAATTTATAATTTGATTTTTTCTACACGCTGAGCCACTCCGATACGGGGTGGCTTTTGTGTTATATTGCCATTTCCTGTTTCAGTATTCTTATTGCTTCTATTTGGTGCTTGCCAAAAAACATGTGTCCGCCACCCTCGATTTCGTGATAATGGCAGGGGGAATATAAATCCTTTGCGCTTCTGGCGTAGCTGATATTCACGATGCTATCGGCTGTGCCGTGGATTAGGATTGTATTTCCGTCGTATCCTGATATGGCAGATTTGTAGTCCATATTGATGACTGCCTCAACATAGCATTTGCCTATACGCATGGGGAACTTTGATACCGGGTCGGGGATATTGCTTGTATCAAATTTGAAGCCCAGCATTTCGCCCCTTTTGGCGTCATCGGGAATACACAGCGCAGGGTAGAACAGTATTAGATTTTTGATTTCCCTATACTTTGCGGCAAAGATTGCACTCACAAGTCCTCCCTGGCTGCATCCCAGTACGGATATATGGGAGGGGTCAACATATTTGCTGTTTTTTACATATTCGTACACTGCCTCCAAATCACGAAGCTCTGTTGCGACGGACATATTCTCGGTTTTGCCGTCGCTTCTGCTTGTAATGCCGCCGCCGCAAAAATCAAAGGTAAATGCGGCATAGCCCAGTCCTGCCAAAACCTTTGCGTAGGCGTAACAGGTAAGTTCATTTGCCATAAATCCGTGGCACAGTATTACAGCGGGCAATCTGCCGCTTTTTTTCTTATGAATATGGCCGCTTATTTTCAGTCCGGCACGATAGCAGTTGAATTTTTTGTACATTAGCAATCCTCCGTAAGGTACTATTCCTTGCTTTCTTGCTCCGCCTTTATTTCGTCAGTTGATTTGTCGTATATGAAGGCTTTCAGCTGTTCTGTGTTTTTGTCCTTATTTATGGATATTACGCTGTTGCCCTGTATGGTAGCATATTCCCATGTGCCGTCAAAGGGTACCCGTTCCTCCACCATATCATTACCCAGACATAGGCCTGCACGCAGAGCGTATCTCTTTATTTGGCTTTTTGACATATTTGTTTCAATATAGGGACACGCGCCTCCTGCCATCTTCATCAGGGTGACAGGTCCGCTGCTTTTGATTCCCTTTAGGATGGATTGCATAACGGTGCGCTGTCTCTTTGCTCGCATAAAGTCGGTATCGATTTTCCTGATTCTGCAATAAGCCAGAGCCTGCTTACCGGTCAGAACCTGCTTGCCGGATTCTATCTTTACATTGCCGTATCTCTTTTTGTGATTGTTGATTTCGTTGGCTTCCTTTTCTGTAACATCAATCTCCACGCCGCCAAGACTGTCCACCAAGGTCTGGAACATACCGAAGTTCACCACTACATAGCCGTCTATCTTTATTCCAAAATTGTATTCTATTGTGTCGCTGACTCCGCTGTATCCGCCGTATGTGCAGGCCGCATTCAGCCTTTGTTCTCCATCGTGGCAGGGAATGTACACCCAGGTGTCACGGAGAAACGATACTGTCTTGATTGCCTTGTGCTTTAGGTCGATGGATACTATCATCATTGAGTCTGACCGGCTCGTTTTTGCGTCCTCGCCCTTTCTGGCGTCAACACCCAGCAGCAAAATATTCTTTACCCAAGGACTGCTTTTCAGTTGGGAGGAGGTGACATATTGGTTGTCAACCTTTTCGTCATAAGTTATTTTGCCCAGCATGGCATTGACAGCGGTGTTAAGCAGCAGTACTACAACAAGAAGTACCGCCACTATGCTCAATGCTTTGATTTTTGTTTTGGACAGCTTGGGGCTTTTCTTTTTGTTCTTTTGGTTTCGAGGTTGTCTTTGAGGCCTTTGCCGGTTATCAAAATCCTGAATAACCTGTGGCACAAAGTCCTCTTGATTTTGCCTGCTGCTGCGAACAGGGGGCATAATATCCTCCTGCTCATAGTTATCATACCTGTTTTGTCTGTCGATAACCGGAGCAGATGAGTAGTTTTCTATACCGAAGTCGTCAATATCACGCCTTGCATAGTAGTTTTCTTCTTTAGGGACATTACGGTCGCGATTGTCATTGTTATATTTAGGCATTTTTATACATCCTTTCTGCTTTGATTGTACTACAAAGATTACATCTTTTCAACTGCTATTTGCACTATGTATTATTGTTGTTAAAAAATGGTTGCAATACTTATCCAAAAAGTGTAAAATATAATTGAAAATTTATAAGGAGGAAAAACAAATGCTTTGGACTTTAAAAAAAGTTTGGTACAGATTGTACCAAAAATGCTTTAAGGTTGCTATGTGTTTTATGGACTGGAGCGAGCCGGAGCTTCTTGAAGGCGCAGGCTCGGTGCTGAGATTACCTGAGTTCATCAAAAACAAGGGCATCAACAAGGTATTGGTAGTTACCGATAGCGGACTGATGGGACTGCATCTGCTTGACCCCATGTTTGCAAAGCTTGATGAAGCCGGTGTTGAGTATGTTGTTTATGACGGAGTTCAGCCTAATCCCACTATTCCTAACATAGAGGACGCAAAGGACGCTTATGTCAAGAACGGATGCCAGGGCATCATCGCCTTTGGCGGCGGCTCATCCATGGACTGCGCAAAGGCAGCAGGTGCCAGAGTGGTAAGACCTAACAAGTCTGTTCGCGAGATGCGCGGTCAGCTTAAGGTGCTCAAGCAGCTTCCGCCGTTTTTTGCCGTACCTACTACCGCAGGTACCGGTTCAGAGACCACAGTAGCCGCTGTTGTTACCGACCCCGAAACACATGAAAAGAATGCTATCAACGACACCTGCCTTCGTCCAAAATATGCAGTGCTTGACCCGGAGCTTACCGTAGGTCTGCCACCTCATATTACTTCCACTACAGGTATGGACGCAATGACACACGCTGTTGAGGCATACATAGGTCACAGCAACACCAAAGAAACTATCAGAGAGGCTGAACTTGCAACCAAGCTCATCCACGAAAATCTGGAGAAGTGCTACACTGACGGAAAGGACCTTGAGGCAAGAGCAAATATGCTCAAGGGCTCATACTATGCAGGCAGAGCCTTTACTCACGCTTATGTAGGCTATGTACATGCCATCGCTCACAATCTGGGCGGTTTGTACGGTACACCCCACGGCCTTGCTAACGCTGTGATTTTGCCTTATGTTTTGGATTACTACGGAGAGGCTGCATATCCTCAGCTGGCAAAGCTGGCTGATATTATCGGCATCACCACACCGTCCATGTCCGTTACCGAAAAAGGTAAAGCATTTATTGCAGAGATTAGAAGAATGAATGAGGCTATGAACATTCCTGCCAAGTTCGATATGATTAAGGAGGAGGATATGGGCACTCTCGTTTCCAGAGCGCTCAAGGAGGGCAATCCTCTCTATCCCGTACCTAAGATTATGGACGCAGCAGATTGCGAGGCTGTTATTCGTTCATTTATGGCATAACAAAACCTCCTACGGTAGATTTTCTACTGTAGGAGGGATTTTTTTCGGGTCTGTTCGCAGGCCTTTTATTTTTGTGCTTATGTACCTTAATTGTTAATTACAGCAGGGAATCATAGTTTTCTCTGGCAAAGCGTACCATATTGTCGTATATTTGCTCCTGCTCATACAACTCCATATAGCTGTCGTCGAATGAATCAAAGTCGTATTGATTCAGCAGCAGGTCGTAGTCAACATCGCCCTTGAACATATTTAGGTCAATATCGTTTTCTCTAACGAATTCCCTAAGCAATCTGGCCGTTCTGTCAAAGGATAACTCCTGCAACGCCCGTACTATCCGTGTTGCGTTCTTGCCGGAGGAATTGCACAGATATTGGCACAAGCCTCCGTTTTGCATCTCGGCGTCAAATTCGTAAACAAGATAGTATGCCAATTGCTTTTTGTTTAGTACGCTTACATTGTCGTCAGCTTCTTCAACCTTGCTGTCCAGTCGCTGGTAAATAGCGTCGTAGAACTCCCGGTCATTCAGGTCCATTACATCTTGACTATCCATTTCTACGTGCTTGCGCTCCATATCCATGGCTTCTTTTATGGCACCTTTTAAGCCTTTGAATTCGTGGAATATGTCAAGTATTCCCATTTCATTTCTCCAATCAGTTCTGGCGGTGTTATGCTCTGGCTACCATTTCGCCGTACTTTTCTTTGCTGTCTTTGATAAATTGCTCAACCTGTTGTGCGCTTGGCATTGCGTCACTGCAGCTGTGGGAGCTGATGAGGATTGAAGCTGATGCAGAGCCGAACTCAAGACAGTCAATTATGTCCTTGCCGTTAAGCAAGGAATACAGGAAGGATGAACCGTAGCCATCGCCTCCGCCGAATCCCTTTAGCATATCGGCAGGGAAGGGCTTTATGTTGTAAAACTTGCCGTCGTTGGTATATGCTGTTGAGCCCTCTTTGCCATGCTTGATAACACAGATTGAAGCGCCGTAGGACTGCCAGTATTTTGCAGATTCCGGGTCTGACTCCTTAACGCCGATGATACCCTCTGTCAGGTCAAATTCTTCTCTTGAGCCCATAATAATGTCGGCGTTTTGCGCCACAAGGCTGTAATATACGGCAATTTCGTCCTTGCTCTTCCATGTATATTCACGATAATCAATATCAAAAATAATGCGGGTGTTGTTCTTCTTGGCCAGCATCATCGCTTTTAGGCATGCCTCGCGGGAGGGACTCTTTGCCAATGCCGTACCGCTGATAACAATAGCCTTTGCGGAGGCTATGTATTCCTCATCAATGTCCGCCGGCTCCATACAAAAATCAGCAACATTGTCCCTGTACATCAGGATTGACGAGCTTTGCTTTGACAGTATTTCGGTAAATGTCAGACCAAGGCATTCGCCGTTCTTGGCACGGGTTATGTGTCCGGTGTCAATTCCTTCTTTTTCAAAATAATTTACTACATAGTCGCCGAATTGGTCTGCGCTGACGCAGCCGCAAAACCCTACCTTACATCCCAGTCTTGCAAGACCTACTGCAATATTGGCAGGGGAGCCGCCCACATATTTGTTAAAATTGGATGACTCCGACAGCGGCATATACATATCAGTTGGGTTAAAATCAATAGCAATTCGTCCGATTGGAATGAAGTCCAGCGGCTTAGTCATATCGAATGTTACATAGTTTTGCATAATATTTTTCCTTTCTAACACTTGCCGTCTGTACCAAAGATGAGTATGTGCTTCTTTGCGTTTTGGTACGCACCGTCAACCTCGGCAGCCTGCAAATCGTAATATCCTTTTATTTCGTTCTTGTTATACCATGATCTGACTGTGTTTTCCACACTGTCAAAGGTAGCTGTGGCAATGTTAATTTTTCTTATGCCGGTTTTGCTGCAACGCACAAAATCTTCCGGCGATATTCCCGTGCCTCCGTGCAATACCAGCGGGGTGTCGGTAATCCTTGCTACATCCTCCAGTATGTCGAATCTCAACTTGGGCGTTTGCTTGTAGTTGCCGTGGGCATTGCCGATTGCAACCGCCAGGGCGTCAATATCCGCCTCCTGCTCAAAGCGCAGGGCGTCTTCGGGCTTTGTGCAATTTATGGCTATATCCTCGCTGCCGTCCTCACTGCCGCCTACACAGCCAATCTCCGCTTCGACAGAGGCGTCGTACTCCTTGGCAAGCTCAATTACCTGCTTGGTCATAGATATGTTTTCTTCCAGTGGCAGATGGGAGCCGTCGTACATAACGGAGGTGAATCCGATGTCCAGCGCCTGACCGATTTTTTCTATAGTCTTGCCGTGGTCAAAATGTACGGCAACAGGTGTATCGGCACTTTCCGCTGCCGCAACCATCAGCGGTCCGATAATCTCCAGCGGCGACTGCTTCAGTCTGACCTCGGCAATCTGCAGTATTACCGGGGCTTGCAGCTCCTTTGCGGCTTTAAGAACGCCCAGCACCATCTCCATATTAGCTACGGAAAAAGAGCCTACGGCATAATTGCCTGCCTCGGCGTCAGCCAGCAAATCCCTCATATTAACCAGCATTGTTGTTCTCCTTTTTTATGAATGATGAGTTGTCCGTAAGCCGAGTTCTGTCTTGGACGATTATCTATCTCGACACAGTGTTACCACTGTGCTCTAGCCATCCTTTGGAGTTATGTGGCGAGCAACCATCCCTCCGGTCGATGTTGCAGCGAATAGGGTTTACATGGCAGAGAATGTTACCACTCTCTCGGTGAGCTCTTACCTCGCCTTTCCATCCTTACCACAGTATGTGGCGGTTTATTTCTGTTGCACTGTCCCGAGGGTCACCCCCGGCGGCCGTTAGCCGTTATTCTGCTCTGTGCTGCTCGGACTTTCCTCACACGTAAGTGCGCAACCGTCTGTACAACTCATCACCTTTAATAATAATTTATTTACAAAGCGGTGTCAACAAAAACTTGTACCAAAAATAATTAATCCATATAATTGTAAACCTAAACGATATTTTAGTTGACAATTACCTATTATCGGTAATACAATAACCTGGATATCTAAAGGAGGACATATATATGACAGAGAACAAAAAAAGAACAGAGAACAAAAATAGACTTTCCACGTTGGATTTGGTGTATGTGGGATTGTCGGCTGCTTTGATTGCGGTTTGCAGTTGGATTTCCATTCCATTGACGGTGCCCATCACTCTCCAAACCTTGGGAATATGCTTGGTTGCAGGGCTTTTTGGTACAAAAATAGGAACTCTTGCCACCGTGGTATATGTTGCTCTCGGTGCTGTGGGTGTGCCGGTATTCTCCGGATTTAAGAGTGGTGTCGGTGCATTGATGGGCTCCACAGGCGGTTACATAATCGGCTTTATCTTTACTGCATTGATTGTTGGTTACATTAGTGACAAAACCGGGGGCAAGCTGTGGTGCGTTGTATTGGGTATGATAGCCGGCGTGTTGGCGTGTTATGTGTTCGGTACCGCCTGGTTTGCAGTAGTGTATGCCAAGACTTCCGAGCCTGCTCCGTTGGCCACAATTCTTGGCTGGTGCGTATTTCCGTTCTTGATTCCGGACGCTGTCAAAATCGGTGTGGCAGCCGTGCTTGCTAACAGATTAAAGAGATTTGTAAAGTAATCACTGTCCCTAATGTGGTTGACTTATTTTGTCAGTTTTGATAAAATACGGTTAATACTACATTAGGGGTATATTTATGTTTGTAGATATAGCAAAAATTAAGATAAAGGGCGGCGACGGCGGTGCCGGTGCCGTAGCCTTTCATAGAGAAAAGTATGTTGCCGCCGGGGGACCCGATGGTGGTGACGGTGGCAAGGGCGGCGATATTGTATTTGTTGTTGACGACAACCTTGCAACTCTTGCTGATTTTAGGTATAAGCGCAAGTATTCTGCCCAAAACGGTGAGCCCGGTCGGGGCGGCCGTTGTAACGGCAAAAAGGGACAGGATTTGGAAATTGCAGTACCTCGCGGCACGGTAATCAAGGAAGTTAACAGCGGCGCCGTTATGGCGGATATGAGCAGGACGGAGCGTTTCGTGGCGGCAAAGGGCGGCCGTGGAGGCTGGGGTAATACCCATTTTGCCACTCCCACCCGTCAGGTGCCTCGCTTTGCCAAGCCCGGTGTACCCGGTGAGGAGTGGGAGGTCAGCCTGGAACTTAAGCTGTTGGCAGATGTTGGTCTTGTGGGTTATCCTTCCGTGGGCAAGAGCAGTCTTATCTCCGTGGTATCCCAGGCAAAGCCCAAAATCGGTGACTATCACTTTACCACTCTTGTGCCTAACCTGGGCGTGGTTTCTATGGGCGAGGGCAACAGCTTTGTTATTGCCGATATTCCCGGATTGATTGAGGGCGCCAGTGACGGCGTAGGCTTGGGTCATCAGTTTTTGCGTCATGTGGAGCGTTGCCGTCTGCTGATTCATATTGTTGATGTCAGTGGACACGAGGGCAGGGAGCCTATTGACGATTTTGAAAAACTTAATGCCGAGCTAATTAAGTTCAATCCCGACCTTGCGCAGCGGCCTATGATTGTTGTGGGAAATAAGATTGATATGGCAGAGCCGGAACAAATCGATACCTTCAAAAAATATGTTCAGGACAGGGGATATGAGTATTACTCCATATGCGCACCGATTTTGGAGGGAACAAAGGAGCTTATGAATGTCTGCTGGCAAAAATTGCAGGAGCTCCCGCCAATAAAGGAGTATGAGCCGGAGGAGGTGCCTATGGAGGCATTGATGCAGGACGCAACCGGCTTCAGTATTACCCAACAGGATGACGGATACTTTTTGGTGGAGGCTTCGTGGTTCCCTAAGGTGCTAAAGGGTATTGATATCGAGGATTACGAATCTTTGCAGTATATGCAGAGAGTGCTGGAGAAAAGCGGCATTTTTGATGCACTTAGAGAAAAAGGAATACAGGAGGGCGACATAGTATCACTATACGATATTGAGTTCGAATATATACCGTAATGTTTGTAAAAAAGAATGTTAATCCAAAATTGCTCAGCCCACTCAATTTGGCGTTTATCGGCGACTGTGTATATGAAATGCTGGTGCGCGAAACCTTGGTAAAGGCTGCTAACAGACCTGTTAACGACTTGCATCACGAGAGTGTAGGCTATGTTAGCGCAAAGGCTCAGACAATCGCATTTGATAAAATAAAAGATGTACTTTCCGAAGAGGAGATGTCCGTCTTTAAGCGTGGCAGAAATGCAAAGGTGGGCCATAACCCAAAGAGCGCCAGCCAGGGCGAGTACCATACCGCCACCGGCCTTGAGGCATTGTTTGGCTACCTGTATCTCACGGACCAAAATGACAGAATCCGAGACCTGTTCGCCATCATAACCGATGAGGACTGATGATATATCTTTGCAAAAAAACAAAAAAGACACCCGAATGGATGTCTTTTTGTTTTGGTGGGAACAACAGGGCCGTTAGTTACTAACTTTCTACGCAAAGGTCCCCCGGACCCTTGCTCCCAAATCACAGATTTGGAGAAAGTTGACACAGGTTCTCGCCCTTAATTGCAAAAAACAAAAAAGACACCCGATGGATGTCTTTTTGTTTTGGTGGGAACAACAGGGCTCGAACCTGTGACCCCCTGCTTGTAAGGCAGGTGCTCTCCCAGCTGAGCTATACTCCCAAACGCAAGTATGATTATACCACAAGTTTTTTATTTGTCAAGAAAAAAGTAGCCAAAAATTACAAAATCATAAAAATAATCGGCTAATGCTTGCAGTTAAGACATTAGTGTGGTATTATTACGGAGCAATCAGTTATTTATTTCTGTTAGGAGATTGATTATGAGCAGCTTTAATGATAAGCAAAACGAAACTCAGTCCACACCGCAGGTTACCAGTTGTGTAGTGTATGAGTATTCCGCAGAAGATAAAAAAAGCAAGTCAACCAGAATCAGCAGAACTATTATGTCTGTTATCACGCTGATTGCTGTTTTGATTTGCGGATATACCGGTTACAGCTTGGCGGTTACCGATACGGACACAGAGCCCGACCCGCCAAAATACACCGTTCAGTTTGTTAAGCCGGAAAACGGCGAGATTACAGGCAGCGGTTCTTATGAGGCGGGTAAGGAAATAATTGTGCGCGCCACTCCTTATGAGGGATATGTGTTCAGAGGCTGGTACGAAAAGACCGGTGTTGACGAAAACGGTGAGCCGCAGTACAAGCGTATATCCAAGCATAAGAATCACAGAATAAAGGTAGAAAAGGATGTTGTTCTTCGTGCCAAATTCCGCAAGGCAACAACCGTTGACACCTCTCAACCGGCAGAATAATTTTTGCTTTATGCCCCGACGAATTGTCGGGGTTGTTTTTTTGCACAAAAAAAGTCTAAATTTTTGTTAATATTTGTTGAAAGTGTTGCATACTATATGCTATAATAATTGACGGTTAATTACTAAGAAATATGAAAGGAGAGGCTTATGTCTCAAAACCAAGAAGACGCTGCAAAAACTTCAAAGGTTAAGCAGTTAGTCAAAGAAATCAAAACCCACTGGCGTAAGCCTGCGCCGGGAAAATATGTTCCCTACAAGGAATACTTGGATATTTTCTTCGGTGTAGGAAGCAACTATGCCGGCAACAAAACCTTGGAGTACATTACCTTTGCAGCAGGATGCTATCTGATGATGTATCACTACAAGCTGCCGTATTTGGCGTTCTCCATTATCACGATTATCAATATGCCACTCAACTATGTATGGACCTTGATTGGCTGGGTTATCAATGACAATCTTGGCTTCCTGCCAAAGAAGACGGAACGGAAGTTCTTTGGATTGTACTTCTTCCTTATAGCCGCGGGTATCTATATGATTGTCGGCGATTTTTCGGCTATTCTTGATCCGTCCAATTCGCTGGTGCGTTATCTTAACGGACTGGAGGGCATATCTGCTGCTTCGGCTATCAAAATATTCGGTACACATATTTTGTGGAACGGTTGGGCAGGCTCGCGTAATATCTTTTGGCGCAAAAAGCTTATACCGAAGTTCGGCCGCTACAAGTATGCCCTTTACTGCGATACCGTACCGAAGATTATTATGGTATGGCTTGTTGGTTGGCTCCCGTTCTACAACACAATTACCGATGTTACCACCAGAGTATGGGTTGCTAATCTGTTGTTCTCCATATTTAATCTCTTTAGCTTCAACAACAGCCTGGAGACTTGTACCGAAAACTGCTCACCCAATGTCAGAGAGCGTATTTTCGTTAGGTCATATCCCATCAAGCTCAGCCATTTGATGCAGTCCATTATTGCCATTATCCTGCCTGTATTCATAGGTATGTGCAAGGACGAGTGGGCGGATATTGCCGTATTCAAGTGGATTATTCCTATTACATTTACCGTTTTTGCCGTGGTTACACTGTTCCTGGCTCACAGGATTAAGGAACGTATTCCACAGCCTCCGCTGGAAAAGAAAGTTAAGATTAAGTTTTGGGACGGTATGTTCGGTGTAATGCGTAACAAGTACAAGTGGATACAGACCATAGTAGGTCTGCTGGATTCTCTTGGCAACGGTATGCTGGCATTCACCACCATACTGTACCTGTACACCTTCCGTCTCAGCGGCTTGGCTTATTCGCTGATTGTGGCACTGGTATCATTTGCCGGCACGCCGCCGGATTTCTTTACACCGTATTTTATCAAGAGGTTTACATATCGTCAGGTTATGATATTCTTCCAGTTGTCCAGAGCCGTTTGCTACAGCATAATAGTATGCTGCTACTGGTTCTGCGGCGAAAACCTGATTTTGTGCGGTACGATATCCGTTATTGTTCTGTTCTTTACCGAGATGTGCCAGACCGTACCTAAAGCAATCGACCACGATATGAGCGTTCGTATCAACGACTACCAGATGTATCTGTCCGGTGAGAGACTGGAAAGCTTTTCCGGCGTATTCGGTTGGTTCACAGGCCCTATTACCTCGTTTGTAGGTCTGGTAATCCCTATTCTGCTGTTGCGCTACGGCTTTAACAGTAACTGGGATGCCCTCTTTATTGACGAATCCAGGCGCAAAATAATTATTATACCTCTGTTGTTTGATATTGCAGGCTATATTCTTATGACTATCCCGTATTTCTTCTGGGATTATGATGACAAAAAGCAAAATCTGGTTATGGAAGTGCTTCGTCGCCGTGAGGAGGTAACCCGCAAGCAATTCAATGCAGAGCATGGTATTGTTGACGAACAGCCCGATACGGAGGAAACATCCGGTGAGGATGTTGAGGTTGCTGAGGAGGTGATGTCATGAAGCCGAATAAAAAGAAAGATGTTGTACCTAACGACGACTTTTTAGCCCAGGAGGCAAAGCAGGCCAGTGAGCAGGCTGCCGACTATACTCTTGACATCCCGGAAGACGAAATCTGGACTTATCAGATTGAGGGTCTTCAGGCACCCCATGTTGCACAGCCCTTCAAGAATGCGGGAATCAAGAAGGTTGTGGTAGTAATTGTTCTGCTTTTGGCAATCAGCGCCTCAATCTTTATGTCCGTTCGTGCCGTGCATAACGACGAGTATAAGTACAAGGAACTGGATGACGGCACCTACGAGCTGGTAAAGTACACCAATCCCGGCAATGTTACCGATGTTACAATCGACTATGTTGTTGACCTAAAAACAGGCGAAAAGGACACCACCAAGCCTATCACGGTTATCCACGAATACGCCTTTAACTGCGACGAGCAGATTCGCACCATAACATTTGGCAAGGATGTAAAGCAGATTGACTCAAAGTCAATATACAGCTGCTGGAGTCTCCGCAATGTTTGGATTGATGACGACAACGCAAATTTCTGCGATGTTGACGGTGTAGTTTACAGCAAGGATATGACCCAGGCTATTCATTATCCTACAGCTCATGATATGCAGCTGATGATAGAAAATGGGTATGCCACAGAGGAAATTGCTGATGACGGCAGCCGCAAGTTTATCTCCAAGGTAACTGACGAGAACGGAAACCTTACCGATGACAAGGGCAACAATCTTGTTGAGCGTGTGTGGGGCACCAACAAGCTCTACGACGAGCAGTGGTACCAGACCTACAATAAGACCTGCCGTACCTATGTTATCCCGTCCACAGTTACAAGTATCAACAATATGTCATTTGCTTATTCCGATATTGTTGATTTATATATCCCGGAGGGCGTTACATATATGGGCAATATGGCTTTGTTCAAGAACACCGCGCTCACAAATATCTACACCTACAAATGTGATGAGCCTGTTAACGACACCACCTACAGGGCTATCGACAGTATGACCGAGATATATCCATCTCTGCCTGAGGGCCTTGAGTTTATGGGCGCTGACTGTCTGTATTACACCAGAGGCCTCAGTTATATGTATATCCCAAGCTCCATAAAGGAGATTAAGCACCATGCTTTGTGGGAATCATGCTACACAGAGGACAAGGAGCTCAAGGGCGTTACCGTAATCAACTACGGCGGCGACCAAGCGGCATTTGACAAGGTTAAGACAGGGGATCAGTGGCGCGCTCAGTATGACTATATGCTGTTCAAAAAGTCTGTGGGCATAAATTACAACGCACAGCGCGAATCCCAGCTGGCTGCCAATGTATATCGCCAGTATTACTGGTCAATACAGTGGATTAACACCAACTGTTCCGATGAGGTCAAGGCCAATTCATCATATTTAGTCAAGGATTTGAATGGCGACAGCCTGCCGGAGCTTGTTATTCGTCGTTATGACGAGGATAGCAAAAAAACACAGGACAAAATCCTTACTATCAATTACGGCTATTTGGATGATTACAAGGGCAAGGCTGATTATTCCGGCTCCACCTTCAGCAAGCTGGACGACAATGCTCAGCTTGACAATATCCTTGATACAGTCAAAGAAGTGTTGGATCCATCCTTGTCAGGCTCGATTAAGTAAATACAATTTTCTCTCCCTATGCAAGGGGTGAGCCTTGATAGGTTAAGATTATAGTGTAAACTAAACAATAACCTAATCATTACAACCATCGTAGGGGCGAACTTTGTTCGCCTCTGTTTTTGTTTACTTGGGGCGCCGAACAGGTGGTAAATTCCAATGCCTTTATTTTTGTATTGTATTA
>JAQXWS010000020.1 GCA_029225565.1 Eubacteriales bacterium | reverse complement strand
AGCCCAGACCACCGGGTATCAGCTGCAGTACAGTACGGGCAGCGGATTTTCTTCGCCCCATACGGTAACAATAAAGGGCACATCAACTTTGTCAAGGACAATAAAGAATCTAAGGCACAAAAAGAGATATTATGTCCGTGTCCGTACATATAAGACGGTGGGAGGCAAAAACTATTATTCCTCCTGGTCCGGCACAAAATCAGTTGTAACCAAGTGAAAACTGGTAATTGTAATGTAAACAAATTTGTGATATAATAAACAAAAGACACATAATGTCATAGGAGGATATTATGAACTGGTCCGAGATTAAGACAAATGACATAGCCAACGGCGAGGGTGTACGTACATCCCTGTTTGTATCCGGTTGTCGTCATCATTGCAAGAATTGCTTTAACGAGATTACCTGGGATTTTGGGTACGGCAATCTGTTTACCGAGGAGACAATGGAGCAGATTTTTGAGTCGGTTGACCACTATTGGATTAACGGACTTTCCATTTTGGGAGGAGAGCCCTTTGAGCCCGAAAACCAAAAGGTGCTTTTGCCGTTTTTGATTATGTTCAAGGAGCGCTTTCCCGATAAGGATGTGTGGTGCTACACAGGCTTTACCCTGGAGGAGATTATCGGCTGCAGCGGTAAGGAGTCCAGAGCCTGCACCGATATATCCAAAGAGATGCTGTCGCTGATAGATGTATTGGTTGACGGGCCTTATGTGGACCGGTTACACAATATCACCCTCAAGTTCCGTGGCTCGGAAAATCAGAGGGTAATTGACATAAAAGAGAGTATAAAGCAAAACAAGGTTGTTCTGTATTTGGATTAAAAAAAGCCCCCGCCGGACTTTTTGTGGCGTATCAGTCACAAAATCCGGTGGGGGGATTTTATTACATAAAGGGATACCCGTCGGGCATCCCTTATTTTTGATGATTACTTTTTTGAATCGAGATAGTCCAGAATTGACTTTAGTACAGTGTCGCTGTCAAGACCGTGTACTGCACAAGCCTCCTCCAGAGATTCGTTGATTGATGCAGGGCAGCCAACACAGTGCATACCCGACTCCATCAGTACAACGCCGATTCCTCTGTCGTATTCCAGCATATCACCCATGGTGGTTTGTTTTGTAATTTCCATAGCTTTGTCCTCCGTGAATTAGTTGATGATATTCTATATCATATTGTTCTTTGTGTCAAGATTTTGGTTTATCCCGCAGGGATTTAAAAAAATCCTTTACTATCTTTACACATTCTTCCTCCATAATACCTGCGTATATCTCCGGTTTATGGTTGTAGGGAATACGGTTAAAGTCGGCAATAGTGCCGAATGAGCCGGCCTTTTGGTCATAGGCACCGTAATATACCCTCTTTATGCGTGCGTTGATTATTGCGCCCGCACACATTGGGCACGGCTCCATGGTTACATATAGGTCACATTCGTTCAGCCGCCAACCGCCAACTGCCTTGCAGGCGTTGTCTATTGCTTCAATTTCTGCGTGATAGAGTGCGTTGTTACCGGTTTCCCGTCTGTTTCGGCCTGTGGCTATTATTTTGCCGTCTTTTACTATCACAGCGCCCACAGGCACCTCGCCCTCATCGGCAGCCTCCAGGGCTAACTTAAGGGCGGCCTTCATATATTCGTTGTTCATAATTACGCTTGACTGGTGGCAAGGGTGTATATCGCCAGCAGTATCAGTATGATGGTGGGTACAGCCATACCGGGTATCAAACAAGATAGCTTTGCTCCCATTGTCAGCTGTGCAGGGTCGGTATCAGGAGCCGTTTTCGGGGGTGCAAGTTTCTTTTTTGTAGCAAGATATACTATGCCTGCAACGCCTGCCACAATCCACAAAACAGTTATTACCAGCGTTACCGCTTCGGCAGTCTTTTCGTTAGTAAGATACTGCACCGTGTTGTTGAGAGTTGACCTGCCGTTGTTGAAGCCGTGGATAAACATAGCAGGCAGTACTGAGTCGGTACGGATTGTCACATATGCAAGGATAAGACCTACAATAAATGCAAATACAAACTGCAGTATGTTGCCGTGCATAATGCCAAAAATCAGGCTCACAGCCAGCACAGCGAAGCCCTTGCCGTATTTTCGCAGCAGGCTCATTGTGCAGCATCTCATGGCAAATTCTTCACAAATCGGCGGAATGATAGCGATGGCAACCCACTCAATTATACAGGCCAGCAGGCTGTCCGGGTCCAGTCCTTTAGGGCCGGATGCGCTTTTGCCGATGGATTTGAACATCATCTCTACTATTCCGGCAATGTAGTTAGCTCCGATGCACACTGCCATACCTACGCCAATCCATGCAGCAGCATCGGCTTTGCCGAGCTTGGCTGTAGGAACTACCGGGTATTCGTATTTTTTCTTAAAAATCAGCGCCATAATTCCAAAGGGAGCAGCAACGCCCAATACTTCTGCAAAAACGCTGAAGCAGCTTTGGAACACAGGGCTGGTGCTGTAAAGCTCGCTAAGACCGAGAGCGCCAAGTACCGAGCCGGACACAGTCTGGATTACCAGGTACAGCATAAGCGCTACGCCTATGCCCACACCTATTTTGCGCAGTTCACTCTTTTGCTGATTGCGTCTGCGCACAATGTCCTGCTGCATCATATATTGCTGTTGGTCAAAATACGGCGGCTGATACATTGGCTGTCCGTACTGTGGCGGTTGATAGTATTGGTTGGGCGGATAGTAGCTCTGATTTGGAGGGTAGTATCCATTTCGGTTGTTATGTTGATTGTTCACTTTATTTCCTCGCGTTAATTCATATTATAGTCATCAGTAAATATAATGCAAAGTATGCTGCAAACGGTGCAAAAAATGATACTCCGCCCATTCTTGCAAGGTACATCCTTCGCATTTGTTCCTGGGTCAGGCTGCCGTCATCTACCGGGAACACGGAGGTTTGCATAAATGACGCTCCTTTTTCTATCTCATCATTCACTCTTTTGATTATACTTGTGACTGTTCCTTTGTAAAAGTAGTCCGAAAACACAGTCACAACAATTCTGATTACCAGCAAAACAGCCATTGTGATAAAAGCGTATTTTTGTGCTACAGCATAATCGGAAGCGTTGAGCAGGGCTGTAGTATCAAGGTTTTCCACACTTCCGGATTGTATGGAGGCTGCCATATCCTGTACAGCCTGAGCGAACACAGGCGCTTTTTTCAGCGCCAGGGTGATACCCCCCAGGTAGGATGTAAAGCTCAGCAGCAGGAATGTGATGCCCTGCTTGTACATTTTTCTGAACAGCATATAGAACGAGCCAAAGAAGAATGCGCCCCAGTTCCAGCTAAGCTTCTTTTTGGTTTCTGCCATTTGCTTGAACTTGGTTATGAATCGCGGCACATTGGCTCTGATAGCAGCTGCGTAGTCGGAAACCTTGTAGCCGTCAATGGTGTCGCTGTCCTTATCGTATGTGTTGTCCTCATGGATTGGCGCCATGGGCATAACGAATACTCGTGGCTGATCGTTCTGTTGGTTATTATCTTTTTCTGCAGGGGGAATGTAGTATTGCCCCTCTGTGTTAGCGCCGTCTTCTTTTTTTGGAATAGCCGGTTTGTTGTCCTCATAGTAGTCATAGCCGGCAGAGTGCAGGCCTTTGTTGACGCAATGGCCGGTCATCTCGTAGCAATGCCTATGGTGCGGTGTTCCGCAATCGGGACAGGTTACAACATCGTCATCATTGTGGAACTGTTGTCCGCATACCGGGCATTTGTATTCTTCAAACTTAGGCATATATTGCTCCTTAGTAGTGTATTATTGTTATTATACATTATATAAGCATAAAAAATCAACATATTCATTACCGGGATATGAACATTTTTTTAATCTTGCAAAAGTGGGGCATATATAATATAATACATTCGTTACAAATTATGTATGGAGATTGTTATGATAGAATACGAAAATCTAAAGCAGCAGCTTATGACAAGTGAGAGCGCCATTTCCAATCTTAAGGAGGCTCTGGATATTGACAACCTGGCAACTGAGGTTGCCCGACTTGAGGCGGAAAGTGCCCAGCCGGACTTTTGGGATGATATGCAAAACAGCCAAAAGGTGATGCAGCGCATCGGTTCGCTAAAGGCAAAAATAAATTCATACGAGACCCTCAAGAATGATTATGACGATACCCTGGTTATGATTGAGCTTGCCGACGAGGAAAATGATGAGTCCCTGCTGGATGATTGCACCTCATCGGTAAATGATATAGAAAACAGAATTGAGACCTTGACCCTGTCCACATTGCTCAGCGGTGAGTTTGATGACAGCAACGCAATTCTTACATTCCATGCCGGTGCCGGCGGAACCGAGGCACAGGATTGGGCGGAGATGCTGCTGCGTATGTACAATCGCTGGGGCGAACGCCACGGATACAAGGTGTCCACCTTGGATTATCTGGACGGTGATGTAGCGGGTATCAAGAGCGCCACAATTCTTATTGAGGGCGAGAACGCATACGGCTACCTTCGAGGCGAAATGGGTATTCACCGCCTTGTGCGTATTTCTCCTTTCGATTCGTCAGGCCGTCGTCACACCTCCTTTGCCTCTCTTGAGGTTATGCCGGAGATTGATGACGATGTTGAGGTGGAAATCAGAGAAGAGGATATAAAAATGGATGTTTACCGTGCCTCCGGCGCCGGTGGCCAAAAGGTTAACAAAACTTCCTCCGCTGTTCGACTTACCCATATTCCCACCGGCATTGTGGTTTCCTGCCAGATTGAACGCTCCCAGCACCAGAACCGCGAGGTTGCTATGCGTATGCTTAAGTCAAAGCTGGTAGAGATTAAGGAGAGAGAAAATCTTGAGCGTATCGAGGATATAAAGGGCGACCAAAAAGAGATTGCCTGGGGCTCACAGATTCGCTCCTATGTGTTTATGCCTTATACTATGGCAAAGGACCATCGTACCGGTTACGAGATGGGCAATATTACTGCCGTAATGGACGGTGACCTGGACGGCTTCATTAACGCTTACTTAAAGATGAAAAGCATTGAGTCCAATCAGGAATAACAAAAATTACATATCATATTTTTTGCTCCTAAGTTAAAAAATAAACTTAGGAGGTTTTTTTATGAAAAAGTTATTATCTGCTGTGTTAATATTGTGTGCAGCATTTCTTGTGGGATGCACACAGAATACACAGCCTGACGCCACTACCGACAATACAACCGGTAATATTTCTACCACCAATGAGCAAGCGACCGATAGTTCGGACACCACAACTCCCACGGCAAAGGGTATGGCAGGTGTCAACGATTTGTCAAAATCCAAGGTGGTTTGGGGACCCGGTGTTATTACCGACCACCGGCAGCCGGCAGACCCGGTTGACTTGCAAAGAACCTTTGGCGACCTTGGTGCCAGATGGTTGCTGGATGACGAAAAATCCATTTGCCTCACCTTTGACGAGGGGTACGAAAACGGCTATACTCCGGCGATTTTGGACACTTTAAAGGAGAAAAAGGTAAAGGCGATTTTCTTTGTTACCTACGACTTTGCCAGGGATAACGGAGAACTGATTAGGCGTATGATTGACGAGGGACATATTGTGGGCAACCATACCTATCGTCATTACACCATGGACGAGGTATCCCTTGATGAAGCCAAGGAGGAGGTAGTTTATCTCCACAACTATATGAAGGACAAGTATAATTATACAATGAGTTATTTTAGGTTCCCAAAGGGAGAATTTTCTCAGCAAAGCCTGTATCTTGTTCATTCCCTGGGTTACAAATCGGTATTTTGGTCATACGCCTATGCCGATTGGGACCCGGACAATCAGCCCGACGAGGAGTACACCCTGTCCGGCATTCTGGATTCCACTCATCCCGGCGAGATTATGCTGCTCCATGCAGTCAGCAATACCAATGCCGCCATATTGGGCAGAGTGATTGACGGCTGCAGAGAACAGGGCTATTCTTTTACTACCGATATCGGCTAATCACATAATATTGTGGGGGCAGGGGTACTGCCCTCACAATTTGTTGATTAAAAATTACAATTTTATTAATTTTACTGCTGGGTGTTGAGATTGTATGCTGTATAATATATAATATAAAATATTGATTTAGGAAAGAGAGATATTACATATATGCTTTTGTCAAGAGATATAGGTATCGACCTGGGTACCTCCAATACAGTAGTAGCAGACAAAAAGGGTCACATCATAATCGACGAGCCCAGCGTGGTTGCAGTGGATGTTAAGTCCAAGAGAGTCCTCGCAACAGGCAATGAAGCAAAAAAGATGATAGGCAGAACTCCCGGCTCAATAGTTGCCGTACGCCCTATGCGTGACGGTGTTATTGCCGATTTTGATATGACAGCCGATATGCTGCATGATTTTATGTTCCGTTCCAGCAACCGCAATATGTTCACAAAAACCAGGGTTGTAGTTTGCGTTCCCTCCGGTGTTACAGAGGTTGAACGCCGTGCCGTTGAGGACGCTGTTCGCTCTGCCGGCGCTCAGGAGGTGGAGCTTATTGAGGAGCCCATGGCTGCTGCGTTGGGTGCGGGCCTTCCGGTATTTGAGGCTACCGGCTCCATGATAGTTGACATTGGCGGCGGTACCTGTGATGTGGCGGTAGTGTCCCTGGGCGGTATCGCTTCCTGCAACAATATCAAGGTTGGCGGTGACGCTATGGACGAGGCTATCGTCAATTATATGCGAAAAAAGCATAGCCTGTTGATTGGCGAACGCACTGCGGAGGATATTAAGCTTAAGATTGGCTCGGCAAAGGAGTACGACGGCGAGGCTACCATGCAGATTAGAGGCCGTAATCTCAATGACGGTCTGCCCGGTAGCGTAGAGATTACCTCTGCCGACATTCGTCATGTACTGGAGGAGCCGGTAAATGCCATTATTTTTGCTATAAAGGAAACTCTGGAGGTTACTCTGCCTGAGTTGGCTGCCGATATTATCGAGCGTGGCATCTATCTCACAGGTGGCGCCAGTCAGCTTCGCGGTCTCCGTGACTTAATTGAGGAGGAAATCGGTCTGCCGGTTATTGTGCCCAGCAATCCGACCCAGTGTGTTGCGTTAGGTACATCAATCAAGCTTAGAAGAGCATAGGAAAGCATAATGAAAAAGATTTTTACAAACAGCAGATTCAAGTTCATAATGGGCATTATCGTTATGTTTTTGGTAGGGGCGGGCATAGCTGCTGCCAACGGACACGGCGAGACGGCGCAGTCCGGTATTGTGGGCACGGTTTTTGCTCCATGCCATTATGTTGCCCAAAAGGTGGCAAACGGCATTGACCATGTGTTCGGCAATGTTAAGGGCGACGCCCAGTATGACAAGGAAATTAATAAACTTAAGGAGCAGGTAGGGGACTTACAGTCCCGTCTTGTTGACTACGAAAACCTAAAAAAGCAGAACGAGTTGTACAAGGAATTTCTCGGCTTAAAGGAGGAACACCCGAATTACAAGTTTGAGGAGGCATCCTTTATAGGCAGGGACAGTGCGGATGTTTACAAATCCTTCAGTATCTCCAAGGGTACTGTCAACGGCGTTTCTAAGGGGGACGCTGTGCTGTACGGCAAGTACCTTATCGGTATTGTGGAAAAGGCGTACCCGGACTACAGCGTTGTCAAGACTGTGTATGACGCCGACTTCAGCGTGTCCGCGTACGAGTTGATCAGCGGCGAGATTTCCTATGTTACCGGCAATGCCGCTTTAGCCAAGGAGGGCAAGTGCAAGATGGCCAATCTTGATTCTGCCACAGAGGTGACATATGGCTCCATTATCTGTACTGCCGGTATCAGCGGTACGATACCTAAGGGATTACTTATCGGTACTGTTGACGAGATTCGTGACGAGTCAACAGATATTTCATCATACGCAGTTATTACACCGGGAGTCGATGTAGAAAATATCACCTCCTGTATGGTACTTACTGATTTTGAGGATTAATTGAGGTTTTGCAATGAAACTCACTAAGAGGGACAAAACAATTAAATATGCCGTTTATTGCATTTTGCTCCTGGCGGCTGCATTGCTGCAGAATGTTCAGGGCGCTTGGCCCCAGATAGGCGGAGCAAGATGTTTCTTTTTAATTCCGGTGGCTATTCTTCTTGGACTGGACGAGGACGAGGGATTGGCAGCTGTTATTGGCCTGTGTGCAGGTCTTTTGTGGGATATTACCAGCGCTCAGCACATGGGATTTAACGCGATATTTTTGATGCCGGTGTGCTATTTTTCGTCATCATTGGTCACATATCTGTTGCGTGCAACATACTGGGTGGGCGTGGCTTTCGGCGCTGCGGCATCCTTGTTGTATGTTGTTATGTATTGGCTGCTTTTTGTTGTAGCCGGGGGTGGTGACGGCGCATTTGCCACCATTTGGTATTTTTATCTTCCGTGCTTCGTCTATACTGCCGTTATGACCATGGCGCTTAACTTGGTGCTGATTATGGTAAAGAAAAAGTTGAACAAGGAATTGATTAACGAATAGATTTTTTGGTTATTACTTTGAGAGGGGGTGTTATCAGTGGACGCCAGATACAAGAGTGCCAGGACAACCATTGTCATTATTCTGGTGCTGTCAACACTTTTTGGATTTGGGTACAATCTGTACGATATTCAGGTGCGTAATAACGAATACTACGCAGCGCTTAATAATGCAGTCAAGACCTACACAGTATCCATTCCCGCCTCCCGAGGCGAGATTGTTGATCGCAACGGTAATCCGCTGGTAACCAACCGACAGGGTAACAGCATTGTGCTTAACGCAGCTTATTTCCCGTCAGGGAAGGACGACAACGCTACCCGTAACCGAATTGTGCTTGACCTAATCAAACTGTTCAAAAAGAATAAGGAGGAATATGTTCACAACCTACCTCTAAAGATAACTAAGAACGGCAAAATTGCATTTTATTCCAAAGCGGATGACGACGAGTACGAAAAGAATATAAAGACAATGAAAAGCAAGGATATGCTCAATGTTCAGGCCTATGCCACTGCACAGAATTGCTTTGATGTTATGGTAGAAAAATACGGGCTTGAGGACTACGATGTTGCTACCGCTTTGGAAATAGGTAACATAAGATACGAACTGACACGCCTGCTTTTTTCTGTACAGAATCCGGTTACAATTGCTGACGATGTCAGCGACAAGACAGTTGCAGCAATTCAGGAGAATAGCGAAAAATACCAAGGCGCACAGTGTCAGGTGGTGGCATACAGGGAGTACGCCGACTCCTCTTTGGCGCCTCATATTATCGGCACAATCCGAAAGATTAATGCCGAAGAATATGCAGAAAAGAAGGATTTGGGCTACGGTATTGATGACGAGATTGGCGAATCCGGTATTGAGGCTTCCTGCGAGGAATACCTGCGAGGCACCCCCGGCGAAAAGACTGTTGTTATTGACGGCGACGGAAATGTTACCGAGACTGTAACCAAGGAGCCGATTCAGGGGGATACCATAGTGCTGACCATAGACAAGGATTTGCAAAAGCTTGCCCAAAACAAGCTTAAGGAAACCTGCTTGGAGGTTCAGTACAATTCTACCGGCGCCGTGGTTATGTCCGACTGTAATACCGGAGAGATTTTGGCAGCTGCCAATTATCCGTCCTATGACCTTAACGATTATTACGAAAAATATAACCAACTGTCAAAAATCAGTACCAAGCCTTTGTACAACCGTTTTGCCATGGGTACTTACGCTCCCGGCTCTACCTTCAAGCCGCTTATGGCCTGCGCCGCATTGCAGGAGGGTGTGGTTGACGGCAGTACTACTTTTACCTGCGGCGGCGAGTATCACTATCTGGATATGAAGTTCGGCTGTACAGACGCACACGGCTCACTTAATGTTGAGCAAGCGCTGCAGCATTCCTGCAATATTTATTTTTATAACTGTGCCAGACGGCTGGGAATTGAGCGAATGAATATGTACGGCTCTATGTTTGGCCTTGGAGAAAAAACAGGGGTAGAGATACCGGAGTCCAGGGGAATCCTTGCAGGTCCCGAATATCGCAAAAAGTGGGATATGGTATGGAATCCCGGAGATACGGTACAGGCTGCCATAGGACAGTCGGACAATCTGTTTACTCCGTTGCAGTTGTGTAATTACTGCGCCACTATAGCAAATGGCGGCAAGAGATACCAAATGCATTTTGTAAAGAGCAGAATATCCCGGTCAACCGGTATTGTTACCGAGACCGGCGCCAATGTTGTGCGTAATGTGGATATTAGCCCAAAAAATATGACTATGGTAAAGACCGGTATGCGAAAGGTTGCCACCCAGGGCGGCCCCAGCGAGGTGTTTGGCCGTATTGACACAAAGGTTGCCTGCAAGACAGGTACCTCCCAGGTAGTTGTTAAGGGTGTTAAGCATAACAACGGATTCCTGATTACCTATGCACCCTACGATAACCCCGAGGTTGCTGTATCCTCGGTAATTGAGTACGCCGGTTCCGGTTCATCCACAGCCAAGATAACTTCCAGCGTTATCGACTACTATTACAGCAATAACACCGATGCAAAGAATGCTCAGCAGGAGGGTACCTTGTTGTAAAAAAATTCTTGTGTATCGAAATACTTTGTGATATTATATATTAATAAAAAATACACTATGGCAAATTTTGGAGGGAAGAGGCTATGAACATTGCTTTAATTGCACACGATGCAAAAAAAGAATTGCTGGTACAGTTTTGTATTGCGTATTGCGGCATTATCAGCAGACACGATGTGTGCGCTACAGGTACAACCGGTAAGCTGGTAAAAGAGGCAACCGGTCTTAATATTAATTGCTTCCTCAGCGGCGCCCAGGGCGGCGGACAGCAGATTGCCAGCCGTATTGCTTGCAACGAGATTGATTTGCTAATATTCTTTCGCGACCCGCTTAACCCAAAGCCCTACGAGCCTAACGACAACGACCTGCTGCGTTTGTGTGATGTTCACAACATCCCATTTGCCACCAATATTGCTACTGCAGAGGCATTGATTCGCGGTGTGGAGCGAGGCGACTTTGAGTGGAGGGAGATTGTTAATCCAAGATATAACGGCGGCAACAACTTTCAGCAATAATCGAAATAAAAGAGAATTTGAGGGTGGCAGTTTTGCTGTCACCCTAACGCACTGTATTATAGGAGATTTTTATGGCACTTATTACAAAAGCAATTAAGGGCACCAAGGATGTATTACCAACAGAGGCATACAAAAATCAGTACATAGAATCTACATGCCTTGGCGTGGCGGAAAAATTCGGATACAAGGAAATCAGAACTCCCGTTTTTGAGCATACCGAGTTGTTCCAGAGAGGTGTTGGCGATACCACCGATGTGGTACAAAAGGAGATGTACACCTTTGATGACAAGGGTGGCCGTTCCATAACCCTGCGTCCGGAGGGTACAGCCGGCGCAGCCAGATCATTCCTTGAAAACGGTCTGTGCAACGAGGCATTGCCGCAAAAGGTGTGCTACCTGACATCATGCTACAGGTACGAAAAGCCGCAGGCAGGCAGATTGCGCGAGTTCCATCAGTTCGGTATCGAATGCTTTGGTGCCACATCACCCTTGGCCGACGCGGAGATGATTTCTCTGGCAAAGCAGGTTTTTGACGAGCTGGAGGTCAAGGATTTGCACTTGGAGATTAACTCCATCGGTTGTCCTACCTGCCGTGCAGAATACCACAAGGCCCTCAAGGAATATTTTTCGGCCCGTGAGAATGAGCTTTGTGACACCTGCCGTGAGAGATTGGAGCGCAACCCAATGCGCATTTTGGACTGCAAGAGTCCTGTGTGCAGCGAGATTGCAAAGGACGCACCGGTTGTGCTGGATTATCTTTGTGATGAGTGCAAAGAACATTTTGACTCAGTCAAAAGGTATCTTGACACTATGAATATTGAGTATATTGTCAACCCGCAAATTGTCAGAGGCCTTGATTATTACACAAAGACCGTGTTTGAGTATGTATCCGATGCCATCGGCTCCCAGGGTACTGTTTGCGGCGGCGGCAGATATGACGGCCTTATCGAGGAGCTCGGCGGACAGAGAACACCGTCCCTGGGCTTTGGTATGGGACTGGAGAGGCTTCAGCTGGTTATGGATGCACAGAATTGTCCCTACCCGGAAGAAAGCAAGCCCGACCTGTTTATTGTAGCTATGGGCGACAAGGCAACCCTTAAGGCTATCGAGATAGCCAAGGATATGCGGGCAGAGGGATTTTCTGCAATGTATGACCTTAACGGTCGCTCTCTGCGTGCACAGATGAAGTATGCAGACAAGCTGGGAGCAAAGTTCAATGTTGTTATCGGCGACAATGAGGTGGAGCAGGGCGTTGCAAAGCTGAAGAATATGTCCACCGGCGAGAGCACCGATATTGCGCTCACCACCTTTGTGTCCGGATTCTACGACATCAGTATGCAGGATGCACTAAAGGATTTAGAAATTAACGGCGAGGCTTTTGATTTTGGCTCACTGTTTTTGGGAGGTAACGAGAATGAGTGATTCCATCAAGGGACTCAAGCGCACGGATTACTGTGCTAATTTTGGTATAAAAAATGTTGGCGACACCGTCACTGTTTTCGGTTGGGTACAGCGCCAGAGAGATTTGGGCAACCTTGTTTTTATTGATTTGAGGGACAGGACAGGCATTATCCAGCTGTCCTTTAATGACCATACCGACAGAGAAATCTTTGCAAAGGCGCAGAGTGTACGCAGCGAATATGTTGTTGCTGCAGTTGGCACGGTTGCAGAGCGCGAAAGCAAAAACAAGGATATTCCAACCGGTGATATTGAGGTTATTGTTACCGATTTTCGTATTGTATCCAAGGCCGACACACCACCCTTTGAGATAGAAAAGAGCGAGAAGGTGGGCGACGATGTCACCCTCAAATACCGTTACTTGAACCTCCGCAATGAAAAGCTGACAAAGAATATTCTCATGCGCCACAAGATTGCGCAGATTGCCAGAGATTATTTTTATTCCAACGATTTTATCGAGATAGAGACTCCAATGATGATAAAGTCCACACCCGAGGGTGCTCGTGACTATGTTGTTCCGTCCCGTATCCATAACGGCAAGTTCTATGCTCTGCCGCAGTCACCGCAGATTTACAAGCAGTTGACTATGATAGCAGGCTTTGACAGATATATTCAGTTGGCCCGTTGCTTCCGTGATGAGGATTTGCGCGCGGACCGTCAGCCGGAGTTCACCCAGATAGACTTGGAAATGTCGTTTGTTGATTGTGACGATATTATGAGTATGGCAGAGGGCTTTATCTCCCGTCTTATGAAAGAGACAATCAATGTTGATATTCCTGCCCAATTGCCTCGTATGACATTTGCCGAGGCTATGAACAGGTATGGCTCGGACAAGCCTGACACTCGCTTTGATATGCTGATTGAGGACATCAGCGACTGGGCGGATACAACTGACTTTGTTGTGTTTAAGAACGCTATTGCCGCCGGTGGCGCAGTAAAAGCAATTGTTGCCAAGAATGCCGCTGCTGTATATAGCCGCAAAAAGATTGACAAGCTCACCGAGCATGCAAAGGGTATTGGTGCCGGCGGCTTGGCTTATATCAGATGGGCTGATGCCGAGCCTAATTGCTCCTTCGGCAAATTCCTCAAGGAGGGCCAGCTGGACGCACTGCTGCAGCAGTTGGGAGCAGAGCAGGGGGATGTTGTGTTCATCATTTCCGACAAGGCACGCAAGGCGCTGACCGTTATGGGCGCTCTGCGTCAGGTGGTAGCCAAGGAGCTTGGCATTATCCCCGAGGGCATGTGGAATTACCTTTGGATTACAGAGATGCCTTTCTTCGAGATGGACGAGGATACGGGAGAGTGGGTTGCGGCTCATCATCCCTTTACCATGCCTATGGAGGATAGTATTCAGTATCTTGATACTGACAAATCCAAGGTTAAGGCCCAGGCTTTTGACCTTGTGCTCAACGGAACAGAGTTATCCTCCGGCTCAATGAGAATTACCGATTGCCAATTGCAGAACAAGATGTTCGAGCTGCTGGGTATGGAGCAGGAGGAGATTGACGCAAAGTTTGGATTCCTGGTTGACGCGTATCATTATGCCGCACCGCCCCATGGTGGTATGGGTATCGGTCTTGACAGATTGGCTATGCTGATTTGCGGTGCCGACAGTTTGCGTGATGTTGTTGCATTCCCCAAGGTGCAGAACGCATCCGAGCCTATGAGTGGCGCTCCATCCACTATTGATGACATTCAACTGGACGAACTGGGACTTAATATTGACAGCAAGGACGAATAATATATGAGCGAAAATTATAATTTCTTTGCTATGGTCAATCGTATGAAGATGATTGACCGTTGGGCTTTGATGTACAATAGCAGCAAGGAGAATATTGCCGAGCATAGCCATAATGTGGCTGTTATTGCTCACGCGCTGGCACTGATCGGAAACAAAAAGTTTGGAAAATCCTATGACGAAAACAGGGTTGCTCTGCTTGCTCTTTACCACGATACTACCGAGGTTATCACAGGGGATATGCCCACTCCCGTAAAATACTACAACGACGACATAAAGAATGTGTACAAGGAGATTGAGTCCATCGCCGGCAACAGATTATTGAATATGCTGCCGGATGAGTTCAAAGAGGACTATCGCCCGTTCTTTGAGCATCGGGATAGTGATAGGGAGTTGTGGGCGCTGGTAAAGGCCGCCGACAAAATCAGCGCACTCATAAAGTGTATAGAGGAAGACCGTACCGGCAATAAGGAGTTTGAGATTGCCCTCAAAAGCCAGGAACAAAAGATAGCGGATATTGATTTGGACGAGGTTAGATACTTTTCCGACCATTTTCTAAAGGCGTATTACCTCACTCTGGACGAACACACAAAATAATAAAAGGACGGATGTTGCTTCCGTCCTTTTTTGCTACAGATTATATAATCTTTTTGCGTTTGCGTTGGTAATATCCAGAATTTCCTGAGCCGATTTACCCACCGCGTCGCCGATTCTTTCGGCTATATATGGGATGTAGGATGAGTCGTTGCGTTTGCCTCTGTGGGGTTCCGGTGCAAGGTACGGACAATCTGTTTCCAGCACTAATCTGTCCAACGGAATATCCTGCACAACCTCCAGGCTCTTGCGTGCGTTCTTAAATGTTACTACTCCATTGAGCCCAATGTACATACCGATTTTGATTATCTCCCTTGCCATTTCCTTTGAGCCGGAAAAGCAGTGCAACACTCCCTTGGGTTGGTATTCCTTTAGTATTTCCAGGGTGTCGCCGTGGGCGTCCCTGTCGTGAACAATAACCGGCATATCCATATCCTTTGCCAGCTTTATTTGTTCAACAAAGAATTGCTTTTGCTTTTCTTTGTCCGATGCCATCCAGTAATAGTCCAGCCCGATTTCGCCTATGGCAACACATTTTTCGTGCTTTGCAAATTGGCGAATCAGCTGTAATTGGTCAATGCCGACATCTTCCAGATTTTCCGGCTGAAATCCTGCGGCAAAGTACAAAAAGTCGTAGCGCTCTGCCAATACCTTGTTAGCAGTTGTTGACGGAATGTCACAGCCGCAAGATACGATTTTGTCCACGCCTTTGCCGGGGAGTGAGGCTATCAACCGGGCGCGGTCGCCGTCAAATTGTCCGTCGTCGTAGTGACTGTGGGTGTCGAATATATTGTTATACATAATTAATACCTATAATAACGGGGCGATTACTCGCCCCACTTTTATTTTTTATCTTATTTTTGTTCCTGCCGGCATATCAACAAAGATTACCTTTACATCATCCTCGCTGACATCACCTGCCAGTATCATACCGTTACTGATTTCGCCGCAAAGCTTTGCCGGCTTTAGGTTGGCAACAATTATTACATTCTTGCCGATAAGGTCCTCCGGCTTGTACCAGGGTGCAATGCCGGATACAACCTGACGGGGAGTATCGGTTCCGTCATTTACCGTGAGCTTGAGGAGCTTCTTAGCTTTTTTTATTGGCTCGCAGGCTGTAATATTGGCAACTCTCAATTCAACCTTTGCAAAGTCGTCAATATTGATTTCTGCAAGACCCTCAATTTCTTTCTTTACCACGGCTTCTTCCTTGGCTGCTGCCTCCTGCTTTGCTGCTATGTCAGCCAGCATCTTTTCTGCATCAATTCTTGCAAACAGCGCCTCGGCAGTACCTACACAAACGCCTGCCTTTGTTGCGCCAAAGACCTCCATTGAGTCGTAGTCGGTGATGTCGCAGTTCATTTGTGCAAAAATCTTTTCTGCAGTGGTTGGCATAAACGGGGACAGAAGAATGGCAATATACCTGATTGCCTCCAGCAGATTGTACAGTACCGTGCCCAATCTATCTCTCTTATCTTCGTCCTTTGCCAAAGCCCAAGGCATTGTCTCGTCAATGTATTTGTTGGAGCGTTTTGCCAAATTAAGGATTGCCTCGATAGCGTCCGCCACTCTGTAGGTCTCAAAGCACTTTTCCACCTTGGCTACGGTGTCGATTGCAAAACGGCTAAGCTCGTCATCAACATCCTCCTTGGCGGTAGGCTTTTGTATTACTCCGCCAAAGTATTTGTTTTGCATTGCGATAGTACGGTTGACCAAATTGCCGATTGTGTTTGCAAGGTCGCTGTTGTAGCGCTCAATTATGGTTTCGTAAGTGATGGAGCCGTCGGAGGTGTAGGGCATCTCTGACAGCAGATAATACCTTACCGGGTCAACGCCCAACAGCTCCACAAGGTCGTCGGCATAGATAACATTGCCGCGGCTCTTGCTCATTTTGTCCTCTCCGAACAGCAGCCACGGGTGACCGAACACCTGCTTTGGCAGAGGCTCACCCAATGCCATCAGCATAATCGGCCAGTAGATGGTGTGGAATCTGACAATATCCTTGCCGATAATGTGAACATCGGCCGGCCAGTATTTTTTGTATAGCTCGGAGGAGCCGTCCGGGTCGTACCCAATAGCGGTAATGTAGTTTGACAGCGCGTCAATCCACACATATACTACATGGTCCGGGTCAAAGTCAACAGGCACACCCCACTTGAATGAGGTTCTGCTGACACACAAATCCTGTAATCCTGGCTTGATAAAGTTGTTTAGCATTTCTTTTTTTCGTTGCTCGGGATAAATGAAGGATTCGTTGTTCTCAATAAATTCCTCCAGCTGCTTTTGGTACTTGGACAGGCGCAGAAAATATGCCTCCTCCTTTGCCGGCTTTACCTCTCGGCCACAGTCGGGACACTTGCCGTCAACAAGCTGACTTTCTGTCCAAAAGGACTCGCAAGGAGTGCAGTACATACCCTCGTAGGTTCCCTTGTAGATGTCGTCCTGTTGGTACAGCTTTTTGAATATTTTTTGTACCACCTTTTCGTGATATTCATCGGTTGTACGGATGAATTTGTCGTACTTGGTGCCCAGCAGGTCACAGATTTTTCTTATTTCGCCGGCCACATTGTCAACATATTCCTTTGGTGTAATGCCGGCAGCATTGGCATATTCTTCTATTTTCTGGCCGTGCTCGTCCGTACCGGTAAGCATAAATACATCGTATCCCTGCAATCTCTTGTATCTTGCGATAGCATCAGTGAGCACAATCTCGTAGGAATTACCTATATGGGGCTTCCTGCTGGTGTATGCAATGGCAGTTGTAATGTAGTATTTTCCTTTGCTTGCCATGGTTATATCTCCTTATTTTTTTGCTTTTGTAGTTGTTGTTGTGGTTGTCGGCAGCTCCAAAGCGTTGTACTTGGTCTTTTTCTTAGTAGTTGCGTTGGTTTCTACTGCATTGCCGTTCTTCAAATTAACTTTGATTGTAGAGTATGCAATGTGAGTATTCTTATTCTTTGGGTCAACGATATACACCGTGTATTTGGCTGTGTCACCGATTTCGCTATTCAGGTTAACGGTGTATGTGTCTTTTTTGATTATGTCGAATCTCTGCTGCAGCAGCAGTAGTCCGTTGTAGCCCGACAATACATACCTTTCGTCAAACACATCCTCCGGAAGAGGCTGTACATCCTTTGCGTCGGTTGTTGTGCATGGGTCGGTAGTGGTTGTGGGCTTAGGCTTTGATACAGTATTCTTTTTTGTAGTTGTTTTGGCCGTTGTGCCGGTGGCAGAAGTTGGCTTTTGACCTTTTTTTGTGGTGGATTTGTTTGTGCTTGCCACAGTCAGGGTGTTGCCATCCTTGTCCAGTACGGCTTGGGACACAACCTTTGTTACAGTCTCGCCTTTCTTGTTTGTAACATCAACAATCTTGGTTACTACAACAACGCCGTCTTTTATGCTGGTGGGCTGATTAACACGCTTGGTGCCGATTACCTTTCCGTTTTCGTTGGTAACATTTTCGATTATGGTAATAGCGCCGCTGTCCTTTGTTGTGGTTATCAGGTTGCCATTTTCGTCGGTGGACAATACTGTCTTTTCGTTGTCTGCATAGTTTTTGATGTTATTGGAGCAGGCAACAAATACCGCGCATACAAGAACGATAACAGCCACAATTATGTAGATTATTCTGTTTTTCATAGTAACGAAGCAGCTCCTTTGTCCAGCATTAGGGTTACATCCGGGTGGAATTGAAGAACCGATGCAGGGCATTGCGGTGTAACCTGGCCGTCAATAACCTGCTTTACAGCCTTTGCTTTGTGCTCGCTTAAAGCGATGATAAGTATTCTCTTGGCTTGCATTATTGAGCCGATACCCATTGTCAGCGCATGGGTGGGTACCTCCTCGATTGAGTTAAAGAATCTGGAGTTATCCTTGATAGTGGATTCCTTAAGAGCTACAATATGGCTCCATCTCTGGAATGATTCCGCCGGTTCGTTGAATGCGATATGGCCGTTGGAGCCAATACCCAACAGCTGAATATCAATTCCGCCTGCTTGCTTGATTTTCTTTTCGTAATTTTTGCACTCCTGTTCAACATCGGCAGCATTGCCGTCCAAGAAATTTATGTTTTCGTCAGGGATGTTGATGTTGTTAAACAGGTTTTCGTACATAAAGCTGTGGTATGAGTTTTTGTCCTTAATGTCAAGGTTGCAGTACTCATCCAAGTTGAAGGTAGTAACCTGCGAAAAATCAACAGCACCCTGTCGATATAGCTTTATCATATGGTCGTATGCCTTGATTGGAGTAGAGCCGGTTGCCAGACCCAGTACTGAGTCCGGCTTTTGGAGTACCTGGCCGCACATATAATATCCGGCAGCTATGCCGATTTGTTCCTCTGTATCAAAAACTAAAACATTCATTTTCGGTATTCCTTTCAGTTGATTTATATATTTTAGTATTAATGCACAATTATGTCAATTGTTATTTTTGCGTTTTTTTATATTGCCGATGATAATGCAAATTATTATGAATCCCAGAGCGCCTGTCACAGCACCCAGCGTATCCAGTGCCCAGTCGGATAGCTGACAGCTCCTGCCTTCCACAAAAAGCTGATGCACCTCATCGCTTGCAGCATACAACGATGTGCATACAACGGACAGAATGGGCATAGCCTTGTCCTTTGTGTATTTCCATGCCCAGTTGAACAGAAAGCACAGACCTGTAAATTCCAAAAAGTGTGCGCTTTTTCTCACGGCAAAGTCGGTAATTGCTCCGTCGCCGAAGTGCCGTATAAACCAGCGCAATATAGCGTCACTTTGCATAGCGGAAATATCGGCGGGTCTGGAGGAAAAATAGAATATAACTCCCATGCACAGCACCACCAACACCTACATAGAAATAGCTGTTCTTTTGTTATTCATTTCGTACCGTGTTAACAAAATTAACCCTGCCGGTGCCTGGGTGGAAGATAATTCCGTCAACTCCCTTTGCGCAAACATAGTAGCTGGTTTCGTACAGCATTGGGCACACGCTGTAGCTGTTGATGACTGCCTTTTCGGCACCGCCGATACTGTCGGCAATCGTATTTAGGGTACCGCCGGTGTTGGCATTCTTGATGCTCCTTTTTAGTTGGGCGGTATCAAATCCGGTCAGATTTTCGTCTGCAAATCCCTGGAGATACGATATTGGGGACTGATTGTCCGCCTTGAATGGATACAGCGCAATGTCGTAGTCGCCGGAGGATACTCGTGACTTTAGCTCGTCCTCATCCACAACCTCGACCTTTAGCGAAAATGCGATGGTGTCGCCGTTTTTGTTTTTAAGGGAAGTTCCTATACCCTCCTGAATACCCCGGAGCATCTGCTTTGTGCTGTCCTCCATATTATTGTCGGTAAGCACGGTGATTTCGATTTCTGTGTTTTCAAGCTGCGCAATTTCCTTGCTCCATATATCCGTGCTTTTTAGGACATTCTGTTCTGTACAGGTGGAGCCGATGGCCTTGATGGCATTATTGCCGCCGATTGTGCATGATGGCGGAATAAGGTTTGTTGCCGGGCTCAGATACTCCTTGGCTTTGTCATTGGTTTTTGTAAATCCGAGACAAAATGCCTTGCGAATATTTTTGTTGCTTAATATTTCGTTTTTTGTATTTAGGATGAATGCCCAGGTTGTATCAATGTAGGGCAGGCTTGTTATATCCTTGTTTGACAGCAGATTACTTTCATCGCCGTTAATAAATGCCGCATCGTAGTAGCCGCTTTCCAAATTCTTAATGACATCATTTTTGTTTTCGTCATTTAGGATTTTCAGCGCCAGCTCATTAACCTTGGTGGGGTTGTCACCCTTGTAGTAGTCATTGCATTTAAGTAGATATGATGATTCCAGTATCTGCTTTAGGTAGAACTGCCCGTTGAATAATATGTACTTTGTATCAAGACCGTATCTGCCGTTGGTAGCCTTGAAGAATTCTTCGTTACAGGGCATTGCGGCGGCGCAGGTTAATTCCTGCAAAAAATCCTTGTCTTGCTTTTCTAACTGTATTTGCAGAGTGTATTTGTCAACAGCCGTTACGCCCAAAGAAGTTGGTTTCATTTTTCCGCTGCGGATTTCTGTTGCGTTCTTTATATTGGCTATGGAAGAAAACAGGGGACAATCGGTCTCCGGCATAACCGCACGCCTGAGTCCGAATACAAAATCGTCGGCTGTAATATCGGGATTGAATTCCTTGCCCATCATTTCCAGACGGGAATCCTTGTATTTGCCCTCGCTGTCCTTTTCGGTATTGATATTCCATTTTAGCCCTTTTTTGATGTCAAAGGTGTAGGTGAGTCCGTCGGCGCTGATGTCCCATTTTTCTGCAGCGCCCTTTACGATTTTGCCGTCGGCATCCAACCTCACCAGACCCTCAAATGTGTTTTCTATTATCAGGTATTCGTCGCCGGTAGCCGCAACCTGTGGGTCGTAGCTGTTTACATTGGCAGAAAAAGGGTACACAATATTGATGTTTTCCTTAGTCCTGCTGCAGCCTGCAAAGGTTGCCGTCACCAGAACTGCCGCCATGAGTATGCTAATCAGTTTTTTCATCTATGATTAATTTCCTTTAATATTCTAATATCATTATTATACCAAATCGAATTTGCCAAATCAATAGCAGTATTGTTACAATATTTGCAGATTTTTATGAACATAATTAGAAACACACGGCACAGTTGATAAAAAACTTTTGCACTTAGGTGATAATTCACAAAAAAAGTTGTTGACATTGGGTGCGTATTAGTTTATATTATATGCACGATTAAAATGGAAAATTTTGCGCTATAGGTAGTTTTTACTTATAAAGAAAGATACTGAAAATTAATAAATTGTTATTATTTTTAAGTCGAAACAGGACGCAAAATTTACTAATTTTTATTGCAAATTCAAACGAAACGGAGTGAATACCTATATGGTAAATGTGAAGGACGTACAATTAGGTACTACTACACGAAAGAGCTTTTCCAAAATCAATGAGGTAATGCAGATGCCTAATCTCATTGAGGTGCAAAAGAAGTCTTACCAGTGGTTCCTTGATGAGGGTCTCGCAGAGGTTTTTCGCGATATCGGCTCTATCAGTGACTACACCGGTAATCTTGTACTCGACTTCATCGACTACTCAATGGACGATGAGCCAAAGTACAGCATTGCACAGTGCAAGGCTCGTGACGTTACCTATGCAAAACCTCTAAAGGTCAGAGCACGCCTGCAAAACAAAGAGACAGGCGAGGTAAAGGAAAATACAATCTTCATGGGTGATTTCCCGCTGATGACAGATGCCGGCACATTCGTTATCAACGGTGCTGAGCGCTGTATCGTATCACAGCTGGTTCGTTCACCCGGTGTTTACTACCACATGGAGCACGACAAGACAGGTAAGGAGCTGTTTACCAACACAGTTATCCCCAACAGAGGCGCTTGGCTTGAGTACGAGACCGACGCTAACGACCTGTTCTATGTGCGTATCGACAAGAACAGAAAGATTTTTATCACCACATTCCTTCGTGCCCTTGGCCTCGGCAGTGACCAGGAACTTCGCGAGTATTTTGGCGAGGACGAGAGACTTGAGGCTACTATCGAGAAGGATACCACAAAAAATCAGGAGGAGGCTCTTCTTGAGGTTTACAAGAAGCTTCGTCCCGGCGAGCCCCCGACACTGGAAACAGCGCAGGCTCACCTTGACGGTCTTTTCTTTGACGCTCGTCGTTACGACCTGTCCCGTGTAGGCAGATATAAGTACAACAAGAAGCTTGGTATTGCCGACCGTCTTACCGGCCAAGTGCTGGCTCAGCCGATTATTTCGCCAATGGGCGAGTTCCTTGCTGACGCAGGCGAAAAGATTGATGCCGAAAAGGCTATGCAAATCGAGGATGCAGGCGTTATGTTTGCCTTCGTAAAGCTGGAGTCCGGCAGGGAAATCAAGGTTGTATCCAACGCAATGGTCGAAATCAGCAATTATGTTGACATAGACAAGAAGGCACTTGCTATTAACGAAAAGGTTTCTTATCGTGTTCTCTCCGAGATTATTGAGAAGTGCGGCGACGATAAGGAGGCTCTTGAGGCGGAGATTAAGCTCAAGCACGACGACCTGATTCCTAATCACATCATTGTTGATGATATTTTTGCTTCTGTATCATATCTTCTCAATCTTGCTAACGGAGTTGGCTCGGTTGACGACATCGACCACCTTGGCAACCGTCGTATCCGTGCCGTTGGCGAACTGCTGCAGAATCAGTTCCGTATCGGCTTTACCCGTATGGAGCGTGTGATTCGTGAGCGTATGACCCTGCAGGCTCAGGATGATGAGGACTCTATCACTCCGCAGGCACTCATCAATATCCGCCCTGTAGTTGCCGCTATTCGCGAGTTCTTCGGCTCATCACCGCTGTCACAGTTTATGGACCAGAATAACCCGCTGGCAGAGCTCACTCACAAGAGACGCCTTTCTGCTCTCGGTCCCGGCGGTCTTTCCCGTGACCGTGCAGGCTTTGAGGTGCGTGATGTTCACTACACACACTACGGCCGTATGTGTCCTATCGAGACACCGGAAGGTCCTAACATCGGTCTTATCTCTTATCTTGCTTGCTACAGCCGCCTTAACGAGTATGGCTTTATCGAGGCTCCGTACCGTAAGGTGGACAAGGCTACCGGCGTTGTATCCGACGAAGTAATATATATGACTGCCGATACCGAGGACGAGTTTGTTGTGGCACAGGCCAATGAGCCCCTTGACGAAAACGGCAAGTTCATCAACAACAGAGTTACCTGCCGTTACAGAGGTGAGTTCCTCACTCTCCCACCTGAGAGAGTTGACTTTATGGATGTATCACCAAAGATGGTAGTATCCGTAGCTACTGCTATGATTCCGTTCTTGGAGAATGATGACGCAAACCGTGCTCTCATGGGTGCTAACATGCAGCGTCAGGCAGTGCCACTCCTCAAGACAGAGGCTCCGGTTGTTGGTACAGGTATGGAGTACAAGGCAGCATACGACTCAGGCGTAGTAGTTATCGCCAAGCGTGGCGGTAAGGTAGTATCACTTGATGCCGATACGATTGAGATTAAGACAAAGTCCGGCGAAATTGACAAGTACGAGCTGATAAAGTACGCAGGCTCCAACCAGGGCACCTGCATCAACCAGCGTCCCATCGTATCACTCCACCAGGATGTTGTTGACGGCCAGGTAATTGCTGACGGTCCCGCAACCTGCAACGGCGAGATTTCTCTGGGCAAGAACGCTCTCATAGGCTTTATGACCTGGGAGGGCTACAACTACGAGGACGCTGTCCTTATTAACGAAAAGATTGTCAGAGATGATGTATATACATCAATCCATATTATTGAGCATGAGATAGAGGCTCGTGACACCAAGCTGGGTGCAGAGGAAATCACCAGGGATATTCCCAATGTGGGCGAAGATGCCCTCAAGGACCTTGATGAGGACGGTATTATCCGCATCGGTGCCGAGGTTCGCTCAGGCGATATTCTGGTAGGTAAGGTAACACCTAAGGGCGAGACTGAGCTAACCTCAGAAGAAAGATTGCTCCATGCCATCTTTGGCGAAAAAGCCAGAGAGGTGCGTGATACCTCAATGAAGGTTCCTCACGGTGAGTACGGAATCGTAGTTGATGTCAAGGTGTTCACCAGAGCAAACAGCGACGAACTCAACCCGGGCGTAAACAAGGTTGTCAGGGTATATATCGCACAAAAGAGAAAGATTCAGGCCGGCGACAAGATGGCAGGTCGTCACGGTAACAAGGGCGTTGTTTCCCGCGTGTTGCCACAGGAGGATATGCCATTCCTACCCGACGGTCGTCCACTCGATATTGTTCTTAACCCGTTGGGCGTACCTTCTCGTATGAACATCGGTCAGGTGCTTGAGGTTCATCTCGGCTATGCCGCTATGGCCCTTGGCTGGAAGATGATGACCCCTGTATTCGACGGCGCTCACGAGGACGATATTCGTGAATGTCTAAAGTTGGCTGACATCGGCTACTATGTTGACGAGTCCGGCAACAAGGTATATGACGGCAAGGTTCAGCTTACCGACGGTAGAACCGGCGAAAAGTTTGATAACCGTGTAACAGTAGGTTATATGTATTATCTCAAGCTCCATCACCTTGTTGACGACAAGATTCATGCTCGTTCCACAGGCCCTTACAGCTTGGTTACTCAGCAGCCGCTTGGCGGTAAGGCACAGTTTGGTGGCCAGCGTTTCGGTGAGATGGAGGTTTGGGCTCTGGAGGCATACGGTGCCGCTTACACCCTGCAGGAAATCATCACTGTCAAGTCAGACGATGTTGTTGGACGCGTTAAGACCTACGAGTCAATCGTAAAGGGCGAGAACATTCCGCCGGCAGGCACACCGGAGGCATTCAAGGTACTGTTTAAGGAGCTTCAGGCTCTCGGCCTTGATACCAAATTATATGACGAAAACGGCGAAGAGGTTGAACTCAAGCAAGACCTTGACGACGACGGTATTCAGCCGGTAGACGATAAGGCATTCACCACTGTAAATGACTTTGAGGGCCAGGAGGGCTACGGAGTTGTTGACGCAGAGGATGAAATGCAGGAAGCAGATCAAGGTTCATCTGTGGCTGACGATTTGTTTGCGGGATTTGCAAACGCATTCGCTTCAGAAGACGACACAGACGAATAATATTGTATAGTAATTAATACATTATACACTTGATCAACTACAAAAATTAGAAAAGGAGTGCTTCCAATATGTACAGCAATTCAACTAACGAATTTAGTTCAATTCAAATCGGGCTTGCTTCTCCGGAGCGTATCCGCGAATGGTCATACGGCGAGGTAACAAAGCCTGAAACAATAAATTACAGAACTCTTAAGCCGGAGCGTGACGGTCTTTTCTGCGAAAAGATTTTTGGCCCTATGAAGGACTGGGAATGTCACTGCGGAAAGTACAAGAGAGTTCGCTACAAGGGCAAGGTTTGTGAGCGTTGCGGCGTAGAAATTACACGCTCCAAGGTTCGTCGTGAGCGTATGGGCCATATCGAACTTGCCGCACCTGTATCACATATCTGGTATTTTAAGGGTATCCCCAGCCGTCTCGGCCTGGTTTTGGATATTAGCCCCAGATACCTTGAAAAAATTCTTTACTTCGCTCTTTATATCGTAACCGACCCCGGCGATACCCCTCTTGAGAAGATGCAAATTCTCAACGAAAAAGAGTACGCCGAGATGCGTGAGAGATATGAGGACGATTTTAAAGCCGGCATGGGCGCCGAGGCTATCAAGGAGCTGTTGCAGCAGATTGATATTCCGACTCTTCGCGACGAGCTTACTGCCGAGCTTGAGACCGCTACCGGCCAAAAGAGAGTTAAGCTCCTCAAAAGACTGGATGTTGTAGATGCTTTTTACAACAGCGGCAACAAACTTGAGTGGATGATTCTTGATGTCATTCCGGTAATCCCGCCCGACATCAGACCAATGGTACAGCTGGACGGCGGCAGATTTGCTACCTCCGACCTCAACGACCTTTACAGACGAGTTATCAACAGAAACAACCGTCTTAAAAAGCTCCTTGAGCTGAACGCTCCCGACATTATCATCAGAAATGAAAAGAGAATGCTTCAGGAGGCTGTTGACGCACTTATCGACAACGGCAGAAGAGGCAGACCTGTTACAGGTCCTAACAACAGAGCGTTGAAATCTCTTTCCGATATGCTTAAAGGTAAGCAGGGACGTTTCCGTCAGAACCTTCTCGGTAAGCGTGTTGACTATTCGGGACGTTCGGTTATCGTCGTAGGACCCGAGCTCAAGATGTATCAGTGCGGTCTTCCTAAGGAAATGGCTCTTGAATTGTTCAAGCCCTTCGTTATGAAGCGTCTTGTTGAGACAGGTGTTACAGGCAACATAAAGTCTGCAAGAAAGATGGTTGAACGTGCTAATCCCGAGGTTTGGGATGCTCTCGAAGTTGTTATCAAGGGACACCCGGTAATGCTTAACCGTGCTCCCACACTTCACAGACTCGGTATTCAGGCATTTGAGCCGGTTCTTGTTGAGGGTAGAGCAATTAAGCTTCATCCCCTTGCTTGTACAGCGTTTAACGCCGACTTCGACGGTGACCAGATGGCTGTTCACGTACCGCTTTCGGCAGAGGCTCAGGCAGAGGCTCGTATGCTTATGCTCGCT
>JAQXWS010000019.1 GCA_029225565.1 Eubacteriales bacterium | reverse complement strand
GAGGACGACGTCAACGGGGGCCGGAGCAAGAGTTTGGCGTAAAGGCAAAGCGGCAAAAGTCCCTCCGGTCATCGCTGCGCTCGACCCCCTCCCCTTACAGGGGAGGCTTTGCGCGGGCCTTGCCGCCCGCCGGAGGTCTCTGACCTCCCGTTTTATTTACCAAATTTACCGGATGAAAGTCGTCCGCTTGTCATTCTCCGCCACAGGTGCCGCAATGCCCGCCGCCTTGCCGGCCTCGATGCACCTGAGCATCCACGCCATGTTGCGGCCAAGGTTGCGCATGATCTGCAGGCCCTCCTCGTCGGAGAGAACCTCCTCGGCCTTGCCGCCGTGGACCATCGGCCAGTAGGTAGAGCTGATGAGCGGCATCTCAAAGAACTGCGGTACCTTCTCCATGGCCTCCAGCGCCGTCGTCGTGCCCGCGCGGCGGGCGCTTGTCACGACAGCCGCGGGCTTGTGGCGCAGGTATTTGCCGCCGCTGATGGCCAGTCGGTGCATAAAGCCCAGCATGCTGGCCGCCGCCGTGGCGTAGTGGACCGGCGCGCCGAACACGATGCCGTCGGCCTTCTCGACCAGCGGCAGCACGTCGGCCACAGGGCCGCCGAACACGCATTTGCCCGCCTTGCTGCAGCCGCCGCAGCCCACGCAGCCGCCCACCGGCGCTGAGCCGATGTGGAAAATCGTCGTCTCGATGCCCGCTTCGTTCAGCACCTTGGCCATCTCGGTCAGGGCTGCGTTGGTGCAGCCGTTTTTGTGCGGACTGCCGTTGATCAACAATACATTCATAGTAAGTACCTCCGTTTTGGATTTGCTCTTATTACTATTTTAGCACGCCTTGCAAGCGATGTGCAAGAGAAAGGCCGTTTCCTATGCCCAACACCTGTGTCAATTACGAGAAAAAATGCGGCGGCTGCCCGCTGCTGGCGCTGCCCTACCGTGAACAGCTTGCCAAAAAACAGGCCCGCCTGCAGGAGCTGCTGGGCGGGTTTGCCCCGGTCAAGGCCGTACAGGGCATGGCCGAGCCACTGCACTACCGCAACAAGGCCATTGCCAGCTTTGCCACCCAGCGAGGCAAACTCGTCTGCGGCCTGTATGCCGAGGGCACCCACCGCGTTCTGCCCGGCGCGGACTGCCTTTTGCAGGAGGAAATTTTGAATAAGACGCTCGCCGCCGTGCTGGACGCCGCCCGCGCCTGCCGCTGGACCGCCTACGATGAGGACCGCGGCACCGGCCTTTTGCGCCATACCGTGCTGCGCAGCTCCGGCGACGGTAAGGTGCTGGTCACGTTGGTCACGCCCGGCCCCGACCTGCCCGGCAGCAAGAATTTCTGCACGGCTCTGCGCAAAAAAGCGCCTTGGGTCGTCAGCATCGTGCAGAATATCAACCCTACCTGCTCCAGCGCCGTGCTGGGCAGCCGCGAGAAAACGCTCTACGGCCCCGGCTTTGTGCTGGATACGCTGTGCGGCACGCAGTTTGCCATTTCCTCCCGCAGCTTTTACCAGGTCAACCGCACACAGACCGAGGTTTTGTACAAGAAAGCGCTGGAGCTTGCCAAGCTGACGGGCCGCGAGACGGTTATTGACGCTTACTGCGGCATCGGCACGATTGGCCTCTGCGCTGCACCGCTGGCCAAACAGGTCATCGGTGTTGAGCGCAATCCCGCCGCCGTGAAGGACGCCGCCGCCAACGCCCGCCGCAACAAAATTGCAAATGCCCGCTTTGTCTGCGCCGACGCCACCGAATGGATGGCCGCCGCGGCCGGGGAGGGCCTGCACCCGGATGTAGTGTTCCTTGACCCGCCCCGCGCGGGCAGTACGCCGGAGTGCATCGCGGCAGTCAACAAAATGAAGCCGCGCCGCGTCGTCTACGTCAGCTGCGACCCCGAGACCCTCGCCCGCGACGTCGCCGCCTTCACCCGCCTCGGCTGGCGCGCCGCCAAGTTCTGCCCGGTAGACCTGTTCCCGCAGACGAAGCACGTCGAGACGGTCTGCTTGATGTCTAAGAAAGAGAAATAAATAGCGAAAAGTAGCGTATTTACGGGCTTTTTTGAGATTAGGCAATAGCTCATGAAAGTCCGTATTTCTTATATTGAAACATATCTACTGTAAAAACGGTCAGAGGGTTTAGGCTGTGGATTAGATGTCGTGGGTTGTGGCACTAGGATAGATGTTATCTAGGGTGCAAACTCAATTTGAGTGAGTGATTTAGATGTTGTCTAATTCGGCAACTCGACTGTTGGCGATATAGTAGGCAGTGGATTAGATGTTATGGAAGGAGTGGCTCAGATGCCTAGGCAGAGTAAGAATAAGTTTGAAATTATAAATAATGAAATTCATATCACACGAGAAGGATGGCCCTTAATAGGTCTTACCACATACAGAGAAGATTATTATGAGGAATTGTCATCGAAAACATGGTCGTTAACAAAACCTAACAGTGATACAGAAGATAAAGGTTATTTATCTAACGGAACATTAGGATTACTTCATCGCTATATTGCAGGAAAATGGTACGGAGAAGATGTTCTGAAGGATATGACAGAAAAAGGATATGTTGTTGACCATATGAATAATAATCATGTAGATTGCAGAATATCGAATCTGGAGTTTTTGAAAAAGTCATACAATACTGCAAAAGGGCAAGCTTTCGATGTGGATTCAAAAGCGATGGAGCATCATATTGCAGTGAATCTTTTTAAGGATTTTTCAACTGGATGTTACCAAATGACTATAGGCTGCAACGATGATATCGTAGGAATAACTTCAGATGGAAAAAAATATCACATCGTAGCTATACTACTGCTGTATGATTGTGATTATTCAATAGTCATAAATGATGCTGAAAATATTCTGCGTGTGTATGAAACCGAAGGACGAATTGATGTCAGCAAAACATATGCATGTGATATTAAGATTAGGAAAGCAGTTGATATTCAGTTGACTGAGGAAGAAAAGAACGGAGCTGTAGTAATTCGTGATGGGGTACCTTATCTTATCCTTGGAACCGGGAAGACGTTTCTAAATTCAGTACATTATCAGGAGGGCTGGATGCCTCCAAAGAAATAAAAATTTTCATATGCTACGGTAAATAACTGGATGTTAATTTGCGTTGCTTGTGGCAACGACTCTTTTGGCTATAAGATGAAGCTGTAAAAAACAAGGAGGTACAAATTATGTTGAATGAAAACATAAAAAACTTAAGAAAGTCAAAAGGGCTATCACAAGAAGAACTTGCTATTAAATTGAATGTAGTTAGGCAAACAGTATCTAAATGGGAGAACGGATTATCTGTTCCAGATTCAAGTATGCTGATTTCTTTGGCAGATGAATTAGATACTTCTGTCAGTGAGTTGCTTGGAGAACCAATAACAGAGCCCGCTACTGATGATTTGAAAACAATATCAGAAAAATTAGAAGTAATTAATCTTCAGTTAGCAAAAAGAAGTATGGCAAGAGTTAAAACTGTTCGCTGGTTGCTTATCTCTTTATGCGCGTTAATTACAGTAATATTTATTGCGCTTATTGCTATAAACGGTTCCTATTTGGATTGGAATTATAATAATCCAGAATTAGCGGTTGCTGGAACAATAATGCACGGCTTTGAATTTATGTTTGTAAGACTTGCACCTATTGTATTTTTGGCTTCAGTTATTGGAATAGTTATAACATACAGAAAAAAATGATTGCTTGTAAAAAAGAAAAACAACCCTCTCAACCATCATGGCTGGGAGGGTTTTGTGCGTCTATGCTTATCTTTCAACATCGACCTTGAGTCCAGATTTCAATTCAACGGTGCAGTGAGTTGGCCAGATTATTATTTGTTTAAGCCAGCGTTTTACAAGAGCTTCATCGAATACAGTAAGGTCTGAAGATTGGTCTTTGATGAAATCCTGCAATTCTGTGATGCGCTGTAGCTGTTCATCACGTTGTGCTGTATCCATTGAAGCTTGCTGGCGCTTTTCTCTGAGAGCAAAAATCTGGTCGGCAATCTCATCGTAAGGGTTTAGGTTGCGGATTGAATAAGGATAAAAGTGCCGATTGATATGTTTCCGAGAACAATCGAAAATCGGCTCAAAATAGGGCTATATGTTCCGATATTGCGACATCAATCAGCATGTATCGAGCCATGTGGAGACGGTGGCGTTGGTACAACGAGTATAGAAAAATTATTATTTAATACCGGATTATATTACCCCTGCCGTGTTTTGGCAGGGGTAAGTTATTGGAATATTATAAAAAAATCTATTGTATTTCCTTTGGATTTTTGGTATTATATTGTGTGTATGTGCGTGTTTACGCAAGAACCATTGTTTTGAGAGAGGTTGTATGTTAATTATGGCAAATTTTGATATTGTTATTATCGGTGCCGGACCCGGTGGTATATTTTCTGCTTTCGAGCTGGCGAAGAATAACAGTGACCTGAATATAGCTGTTTTTGAGGCAGGCAATTCTTTGGACAAAAGAAAGTGCCCCATCGACGGCGACAAGATTAAATCCTGTATAGGATGCAAGACCTGTGCCATTATGAGTGGTTTCGGCGGTGCCGGTGCTTTTTCTGACGGTAAGTACAATATTACCAACGACTTTGGCGGTACGCTATATGAGTATATCGGCAAAAAGAAAGCCATCGACCTTATGAAATATGTTGATGAAATCAATATGGAATACGGCGGCGACGCTTGCAAGCTGTATTCTACTGCCGGCTCAAAGTTCAAGAAGCTTTGTATGCAGAATCAACTGAATCTTCTGGAGGCATCTGTAAGACATCTTGGTACAGATATAAATTACATTGTGCTGGAGAATATCTACAACGAGCTTAAGGACAAGGTTAAGTTTTTCTTCAACACCCATGTTGACAAGGTGGAAAGACTGGATAACGGATATAGAATTACCTGTGGAGATAGCTCTTATACCTGCGACAACTGTATTGTGTCAGTTGGCCGTTCCGGCAGCAAGTGGATGGAGGGTGTATGCAACAGCTTGGACATTAAGACCTTGTCCAACCGTGTTGATATCGGCGTAAGAGTTGAACTGCCGGCCGTTATTTTCAGCCATCTTACCGATGAATTGTACGAGAGCAAAATTGTATATCGTACAAAGAATTATGAGGACCAGGTTCGCACATTCTGTATGAATCCAAAGGGCTCCGTGGTTAACGAGAACACCAACGGCATTGTCACTGTTAACGGACACAGCTACGAGGACCCAAAAAAGCAGACGGAAAATACAAATTTTGCATTGCTTGTATCCAAGCATTTTTCCGAGCCGTTTAAGGACTCTAACGGCTACGGCGAGAGTATTGCCAGACTGTCCAATATGCTGGGCGGCGGTGTTATCGTTCAGCGATTCGGCGACCTGGTATCCGGCAGAAGAAGCAATCCCAAGCGTATAGAAGAGGGACTGGTTGAGCCTACTCTGGCGGCTACCCCCGGCGACCTGTCGTTAGTTCTGCCAAAGCGTATTTTGGACGGAATTATCGAGATGATTTATGCCCTTGACAAGATAGCGCCGGGTACTGCCAACCCGGACACATTGCTCTATGGCGTAGAGGTAAAATTCTACAATATGGAGGTAGAAATTGACTCGAATCTTGAGACAAAGCATAAGGGTCTTTATGTTATCGGTGATGGCTCCGGAGTGACACATTCGCTATCACACGCGTCAGCAAGCGGTATTTATGTTGCGCGTCAGATTTTGGACAAGTACAGTAAATAATTTTTTAGATAGGTGATATATTATGAAACTAAAAAAAGGCATTGTATTAGGAAACATTGACGGCCAGGATTTTGCTATTGCAACCGGCAAGCTGTCTAATGAATTTCACGGATTGATAAACAACAATCCAACTGCAAATTTCATTTTTAAGCTTCTGCAAAAGGAGCAGACAGAGGATAGCATTGTGGAGGCTATGGTTAGTAAGTACGACGCACCGAGAGAAGTAATCCAAAAGGATGTTCATGAGCTGTTAGAAAACATTAAGGAAATGGGCGTTTTAGAGTAATGAACAATATCAGCACCAAAGGAGAATATCTGGTTTACCTTTTGCATTGTGCCTTTAACGAAAAAGAGGCAGAATTTGTGGAGGGCTTTGATTATTCTGCCCTTTTGGAGCTGGCCAAGGCCCATCAGGTTCTTAATGCCATTGTCCCGGTGTTAAGCAGCTTTGACGGACTGCCTTCGGATATTGCAGAAAAACTTAGGGTTTACAACCTCAACTGCGTAAGGAATACTCTTATGCACAATTCCGAGCGTGGGGCAATATTTGACGAATTATCTCAACAGGGCATCAGATATATGCCCCTAAAGGGATATATAATCAGAAATTATTATCCCAAACAGAGTATGCGTCAAATGGGTGATACCGACATATATTTTGACAAGTCTAACCGTGACGCCGTTGCCGAAATTATGTCCAATAGAGGATACACTAATTTCAGCTCTGTGGAAAATTCGGATGACTATAAGAACTCAGCCGGTTTGGTTTTTGAGTTTCATTGGGACTTGTTTTATGATGAGGCAGAGTTTCATCCTGTATTTGATAATCTGTGGGAACACGGCACAACCGACCGTGACAATCCGTTGATGTACAATATGGGCATTAACGACCTGTATGTTCATTCTGTTTGTCATATGTACAAGCATTATACTACCGGCGGCTGCGGTATTCGCTTTTTGGCTGACACATACCTTATGCTACGCAGAGATAATGACAATTTGGATTGGCAATGGATTGACAGCAAAATGCGAGAGTACGGTATTGCGGATTTTGAAAAAACGGTGAGAGAATTGGCATTCGCAATGTTTGATGACTGCGAATTGGACGCCCGACAGCAGGCCTTACTTGATACTTTCATGTCGTTTGGCATTTTTGGATTAGAGAGTAACAAAGTCAATGCCAGAGTAAGAAGCTTTGCCAATGGAGAAGAAATTAACAATAGTTTGCGAGTCAGATATATTTTTTCTCGCCTGTTTCCTTCAAAAAAGAAGATGATGGAGGATTACGGTATCCTTAATAAGCACGGATGCTTATTGCCGGCTTTTTATATTTACAGATTATTTAGAGCTGTGACTCATATAAAGCGTACTTGTAAAGAAATTGATTATATCAATAATTCAGATTGATTATTGGAGGACAGCCTTTGTCACAAAACAAAGAATTAATTAGGAATTTTAGTATTATTGCGCATATCGACCATGGTAAGTCAACACTTGCAGACCGTTTGTTGGAGTTGACAAGCTCTGTGTCCCGTCGTGATATGCAGGCGCAGATATTGGACGATATGGATTTGGAGCGTGAGCGCGGTATTACCATCAAGGCTCATGCAGTAAAACTTAATTATTTGGCCAAGGACGGCAACGAGTATGAGTTCAATCTTATCGACACTCCCGGTCATGTTGACTTCAACTACGAGGTGTCAAGGTCGCTGGCTGCTTGCGAGGGCGCAATTCTGATTGTGGATGCCTCCCAGGGCGTTGAGGCACAGACTCTTGCCAATACTTATCTTGCCCTTGACCACGATTTGGACATTATTCCCGTTATCAACAAGATTGACCTGCCGGCGGCAGACCCGGAGCGAGTGGCTGCCGAGGTTGAGGATGTTATAGGTATTCCTTGTATGGACGCCCCCAGAATCAGCGCCAAAACCGGCGAAAATGTTGAGGAAGTCCTGGAATATATTGTCAAGGAAATTCAGCCTCCCGTAGGTGATGACGACAAGCCGCTTAAGGCTCTTATATTTGATTCAATATACGACTCATATCGGGGCGTAATAGTTTATGTCAGGGTCAAAGAGGGCCAAATTAAGGCAGGGGACACAATGCGTATTATGTCAACCGGTGCCGAGTTTACTGTGGTTGAGGTTGGATATATGCGCGCCACCTCGTTAGAAAAAACGGATGTACTGTCCGCCGGTGAGGTAGGGTATATAACTGCCTCAATCAAGACGGTGGGTGACGCTCATGTGGGCGATACCGTAACAACTGCAGACAATCCGGCTACAGAGGCTTTGCCGGGCTACCGCAAGGTCAACCCCATGGTGTTCTGTGGGCTTTATCCTGCCGACGGAGCCGACTATGAGGCACTGCGTGACGCATTGGAAAAGCTGCAGCTTAACGATGCCTCGTTGTCCTATGAGCCGGAGACGTCCGGCGCCTTGGGCTTTGGCTTTAGGTGCGGCTTCCTTGGATTGCTGCATTTGGAAATTATTCAGGAGCGATTGGACAGGGAATACAATCTTGATTTGATTGCTACCGTACCTTCGGTTGTATATAAGATTTATCTTACAGACGGTACTATGGTGGAGATTGATAATCCAACAAATTATCCGGACCCGGCATATATTGACTACTGCGAGGAGCCGTTTGCAGATGCACATATTTATGTGCCCTCCGACTTTGTGGGTACCGTTATGGATATGTGCCAGGACAAGCGCGGTATATTCAAGAATATGGATTATATTACCCCGGAGAGGGTAGATATTCATTATGAGCTGCCTCTGAATGAGATTATTTATGACTTCTTTGACGCGCTCAAGTCCCGTACTCGCGGCTACGCCTCCTTTGATTATGAGCTTAAGGACTATCGTCGCTCCGACCTGGTAAAGGTAGATGTTATGCTTAACGGTGATGTTATAGATGCATTGTCTTTTATCATTCACAAAGAAAAGGCATATCAGCGTGCCAGACGAATTGCCGAGCAGCTAAAGAAATATATTCCCCGCCACCTGTTCGAAATTC
>JAQXWS010000018.1 GCA_029225565.1 Eubacteriales bacterium | reverse complement strand
GTAGGGGAGGGGCTTGCTCCTCCCGTCTGATTTTCTATCCTCATCAGAATGTGTATATGATTAGGCATAATAACATAATTATTTATTTTTACATTTTCGTATCTAATTTCTAAATTATTAATTTGCTCTTTGATACATTCTCCAAAAGGAAACAATTTTAATACGGGAGGAGCAAGCCCCTCCCCTACAATTACCTGTGACAATATTGGCTTTCTATCTTGAACACATATCGTTATAAAATATGAACCATTTTGTGAATAATCGTAATTTTTTAACCTATTTGATTTTCTCTTTTGTAATTCCATAAATACATTTTATCATAAACAAATTATGTTAAAGATATGCCTTTATATCGTGCTTGGCAATTTCTTCCTTTTCATCTACGGTATCAATAATGCCGATTCCCATGCCCATCTTGTGACCCGACTTCATATATTCCAGGGCGTTGCGACGCAGAGAAGTGTCTGTTGGGTATTTTGACTTTAGCAAACGGCGTTTGCCGAATATACGCTCCACAGCCTGAAAATCCTGCTGAGCCGAGAACACAATCTCAAACAATGACTGGAATTGCAAAATATTGCTGCCGGGCTCCATAAACATATAGTTGTCCTCGAATAACAGCCAACTTTCGCACAGCATAAATCTGTAGCCAAAGTCGGGAAAATACTGTGCAAAAAACTCTTTTGCCCTATTGATACTGTCAACGCAGGCGCTGTAATCCAAGGGCTCCCCCTGAGGAATATGTATATTCAGCACATTGTCGCCGTAATTGTAGGGCAAGTGGTCATAGTCAAGGAGTTTACTGCAGGCTCTATAAAGCTGGAACTGAAGTCTGCCCAGCTTAAACAAAGTACAATCCAAATGATTCTTTATCCAATTATAATTCCGCAGTCCTCTATTGTGATTGTTGCCGCACCATATATCAATATCCGCCATAGTGTCACAAAACACGGACATAGGAATACCCTTGGAGCGATACATAGGCAAGGTATATTTTTCGGCATAGCGAAGACATACAGCCAATCGCACCATGTCCCCCTGCCCGGCAAGACAGGAAAATCCGTTTGCATTACAGCGGTCTGCCAAACGCTCTATTTTGTTTTTATCCTTACGGTAAATACAGGACACCTTGTCTCTTAACTCACCGTTCAACTCAACATTACTCAAAATACTATCCATATAAAGATAATATCATCAGTAATCCCGGTCGTCAATTATTTTGTTGTAATCAAGGGAATAACATTGTATAATATCAGTATGAAAAAGATAGTTGTAGGCAAAAATGATGACGGCAAAAGGCTGGACAAAGTGATACTATCCACCTTTGATACCCTGCCAAAGTCACTGATGTTCAAGGAAATACGAAAAAAGAATATCAAGGTTAACAAAAAGCGGTGTAAAGCAGAACAGCTTGTCACATTAGGCGATATAATTGAGTTATATTTGCCGGATGATACGCTGCAAAAAAAGACAGTGCATTACGACTTTTTGTCCGCACCAAAGAGCCTTAATATTCTGTATGAGGATGACAATATAATACTGATGGATAAAGGGGTTGGACAACTTTGTCACCCTGACGGCAAGGAGTATGTGAACACCCTTTTGTCCGGTATGAAGCGCTATCTGTACGAAAGCAAACAATGGGACCCTGAAAAGGAAAATTCCTTTACACCTGCGCTGGCAAATCGCATTGACAGAAACACAGGCGGAATAGTAATCGGCGCAAAAAATTACCAAGCCCTGAAAATATTAAGTCAAAAAATCAAGAACCGAGAAATATCCAAATACTATCTTTTGGCGGCAAAGGGCAAATTTGAAAAAAAATCCGACACCATCACCGGCTACTTAACCAAAAATGAGAAAAAAAATATGGTCACCGTCACCAAAACGCCTACCGACGGTAGCAAAATGATAGTCACAAAATATAATGTGCTGGACTACAAAAACGGTATCAGTCTTGTGGAGGTTGACCTGCTTACCGGCAGAACTCACCAGATAAGAGCCCACCTGGCCTCCATAGGTCATCCCCTGGCAGGAGACGGAAAATACGGCACGGAGCACGGTCGATACAGACAGGCCCTGTATTCTTACCGATTGTCATTTGACTTTACTACCGATGCAGGAATACTGGAATACCTTAAGGGCAAGGAATTCACATCAAAGAATTGTCCTATAAAAGAGAAATTTGAGGCAGGAGAATATGAAAAATAAACTGATTCGCACTATATCCCCCATCACGCTGGCTATAGTATCGGCCTTTGATGCCGCAACAGTCGGATATGCTATATTTGCAATACAAAAATTCAAGACGGGCTACGACGGGTGGACAATAGTTTTTGGTATAATAATGGTGTTTGCACTTCTGTTGGCCGTATTTTTGACGCTGGATGTAATCAAAACCGGCGTAGTGTTCCGTGAGGACGAATTGGAATTCAACAGCGTAGATGAGAACAATGTGTTCAAATATGCGGATATAGAAAATGTGGAAACCAGCAGAGATGAAAAAGCGAGTCTGCGAAAGAACTTTGTTGACAGGTACTCGATGGTAATAATTCATCTGAAAGACGGCAGCGTAGTAACCGTAGAGCTGGGCCTTACCACCGGCAAAAAGCTAACAAAAATTCGCACGGAAATTGAAAACAGAATAAAGTAATCGACGGCAGGATTAGAGTCCTGCCGTTTTTCTATAATTTTCTTAATATTTTTCATTATAATTGTTGAATTTATGTTATCGTGGTGTTATAATGATGAGTGGTGTGTGGGACAAGCGCCACACCACAATATTGTATATTATTATGTATGGAGGAAAATCCAATGGCAAGACAAAAGAAAACCATGGACGGTAACAGCGCTGCTGCGCACGTAAGCTATGCGTTTACAGAAGTTGCTGGTATCTACCCAATTACACCATCTTCCCCAATGGCTGAAGAAACTGACGCTATGGCAGCAAGAGGTGTAAAAAACCTTTTTGGTCAAACAGTTAAGGTTGCTGAGCTGGAGTCCGAAGCAGGTGCTGCAGGTGCAGTACACGGCTCACTTTCTGCCGGTGCCCTGACCACAACCTACACAGCATCACAAGGTCTTCTCCTTATGATTCCTAACATGTACAAGATTGCCGGTGAGTTAATCCCGAGTGTAATCCATGTATCTGCAAGATGTGTAAGTACACACGCACTCAACATCTTTGGTGACCACAGTGACGTTATGGCATGCCGCCAAACAGGTTATGCTATGCTTTGCTCCGCAAATGTACAGGAGGTTATGGACCTTGGTGCAGTTGCTCACCTTTCTACCCTCAAGAGCAGAGTACCTTATCTCCACTTCTTCGACGGTTTCCGTACTTCCCACGAGGTACAGAAGATTGAGGTATGGGATTACGAGGACCTGCGCGATATGATTGATATGCAGGATGTAGCTGACTTCCGTGCAAGAGCACTTAATCCGGAACGCCCTGTACTTCGCGGTTCTGCAGAGAACAGCGACATCTTCTTCCAGCACAGAGAGGCTTGTAACAAGTATTACAACGACGCTGTTGCCGCTACAGAGATGTATATGAACATGATTAACGAAAAGATTGGCACAGATTACAAGCTCTTCAACTACTATGGTGCAGAGGACGCAGAGCGCGTACTCATCGCTATGGGCTCTGTATGCGACACCATCAAGGAGACAGTTGATTTCCTCAACGCAAGAGGCGAAAAGGTAGGTATGATTTCCGTTCACCTTTACAGACCGTTCTCTGTTGAGCATCTTATCAACGTAATTCCCGACAGCGTAAAGACAATCAGCGTTATCGACAGAACAAAGGAGCCCGGCGCACTGGGCGAGCCACTGTATCTGGATGTTGTTGCTGCCCTCAAGGGCACAAAATTTGATGCAGTACCGGTATATGGCGGTCGTTACGGCCTTGGCTCTAAGGATACACTCCCTGCACACATTATCAGCGTATATGCTAACATGAATGCAGCTGAGCCAAAGAAGACATTTACCTTATCCATCAACGATGATGTTACCAATCTTTCTCTCCCTGTTACAGAGGCACCCGACACAACACCTGCAGGCACAACCTCATGTAAATTCTGGGGACTCGGCTCCGACGGTACAGTAGGTGCTAACAAGGACTCAATCAAGATTATCGGTGACCACACAGATATGTACGCACAGGGCTACTTCTTCTATGACTCAAAGAAGTCCGGCGGTATCACTGTATCCCACCTTCGTTTCGGTTCTTCACCAATCACATCTACATACCTTATCAACAAGGCTAACTTTGTCGCTTGCCACAATCCTTCCTATGTTACCAAATATGATATGGTACAGGATTTGCTGCCCGGTGGCACATTCCTGCTCAACTGCATTTGGTCTCCTGAGGAGTTGAACGAAAATCTGCCGGCTTCTATGAAGAGATACATTGCAGAAAACAACATTAACCTCTACACAATCAACGGCATCAAGATTGCCGAGGAAGTAGGACTTCCGGGTAGAGCATCCACCATTCTTCAGTCCGCATTCTTTACCATCAGCGGTATTCTCCCTGTTGACGAGGCAATCGGCTATATGAAGGAAAAGGTAGTTGCTAAGTTCTCAAAGAAGGGCGAAGCTATCGTTAACGCTAACTGCAACGGTATCGACAGAGGCTCCAAGGAGGTTGTGAAGATTGACATCCCTGCATCATGGAAGGATGCTACCGATGATGCTAAGGAGCTTGAGGTTAACACCGACAGACCGGAAATGAAGAAGTTTGTTAAGGAAATTCTTGACCCGGTTGGAAGACTCCACGGCGACGACCTTCCTGTATCCTCATTTGTTGACAGCGCAGACGGTGTATATCCACAGGGCTCTGCCGCATTTGAGAAGAGAGGTATCGCTATCGCAGTACCTGAGTGGGACCCAACCAAGTGTGCACAGTGTAACCTCTGCTCAATGGTATGTCCTCACGCTGTAATCAGACCTATCTGTATGGATGAGGCCGAGGCAGCTGCTGCTCCTGCAGGTACAGCTATGATTAAGCACAAGAGAGCTGACTATCAGTACGCGCTCATTATATCTGCACTTGACTGTACAGGATGCGGCTCTTGCGCTAATGTATGTCCTACAAAGTCACTAACAATGAAGCCGATTGCTTCTCAGCTTGGTGTTCAGGCATCCTTTGATGCACTTGTTGACACATCTATCAAGCCTGAGGTAGTTAATTCTACTACTATCGGCGTTCAGTATAAGAAACCGTATCTTGAGTTCTCCGGTGCTTGCGCAGGCTGTGGCGAGACACCTTACGCTAAGCTTGTTACCCAGCTCTTCGGCGACAAGATGTACATTGCTAACGCAACAGGTTGTTCTTCAATCTGGGGTGGTTCTGCTCCTTCCACTCCATACACAGTGGATAAGAACGGACACGGCCCTGCATGGTCCAACTCTCTGTTTGAGGATAACGCAGAGTTCGGCTACGGTATGTACCTTGCACAAAAGCAAATTCGTGAGAGACTGGCTGCAGATGCAGAAGTTCTTTCTAAGGCAGGTATCGCAGAGGCTGACGCTTGGCTGGCAACCTACGAGGACGCAGCAAAGAATGAGGACGATGCAAAGGCTCTTATCGCTGCTATCAAGGCTGCAAATCTTGACGGTGAGGCAAAGGCTGCTGCCGACGACTTTATGAAGGACGCTGACTACGCCGCTAAGAAGTATCAATTCATCTTCGGTGGTGACGGCTGGGCTTACGATATTGGCTTTGGCGGTCTTGACCATGTACTTGCATCCAACGAGGATGTTAACATTGTTGTATTTGATACAGAGGTTTACTCCAACACAGGCGGTCAGGCATCAAAGGCAACACCTACCGGTGCTGTTGCCAAGTTTGCTGCCAGCGGTAAGATAGTAAAGAAGAAGGATCTGGCACAGATTGCAATGTCATACGGCTATGTGTATGTTGCTCAGGTTGCTATGGGCGCTAACGCTAACCAGTGTCTCAAGGCATTCCAGGAGGCAGCTGCATATAACGGCCCGTCAATTGTCATCTGCTATGCTCCGTGTATCAACCACGGTATCAAAATGCCATTCAACCAGGCTGAACAAAAGAAGGCTGTTGCAGCCGGTTACTGGAATCTGTTCCGTTACAATCCGGCACTCATTGCCCTGGGTAAGAATCCGTTCTCCCTTGACAGCAAGGCTCCGACTGCAGACTATGTTGAGTTCATCGAAGGCGAGACAAGATACTCTGCACTCAAGAGAAGCTTCCCCGGCAAGGCAGAGCAGCTGTTCAGCATCGCTGCAGAAAACTCAATCGAGAAGTACAATAAGCTTGCTCGACTGGTTGATTACTACGCACCTGACGCTGAATAATCAATAATGCACAAGGAATACACTCCTCCCACGAGGGGTGTATTTTTTGTGTTGAAATAATAATATAAATAGTATATAATCATATAACTAAGTAATGGATGGATGATATGAAAAAATTAAACTATAAACACACTATATCCGCCTGCTTTGTGGGATACATTGTGCAGGCAATAGTATGCAACTTTGCCCCCCTGCTGTTTGTGGGATGGAACAAGGAATTCAATATATCGCTGGTACAGCTGACAAGCATAATTACCGTCACCTTTTTTACCCAAATAGTGGTGGATTTGATAGCCACAAAGTATGCGGACAAGGTGGGATACAAAAACTGCCTGCTGATTTCCCACGGATGCTCGTTCCTGGGATTTGTGCTGCTGGCAATCCTGCCATACACAGTAAAAAATGTATTTGCCGGAATTATGGCCAGCGTGATGCTGTACTCCATAGGCAGTGGCTTGCTGGAGGTACTGATTTCGCCGGTTGTGGAATCCTGTCCCACAAGCAACAAAGCCGGAGCCATGAGCCTACTGCATTCCTTTTACTGCTGGGGGTCGGTGCTTGTTATAGGTGCAAGCACATTGTATATGGCTGTTTTTGGCAGAGAAAACTGGCGTTATCTGTCCTATATCTGGGCGGGATTGGCGCTGCTAAACGGCATATTTTTTTACTTTGTGCCAATTAAAGAGCCGACAAAAGAGGATGCAAAACGAGACAGCAAGCTGTTCAAATCAAAATTCTTTTATATAGCTATCATACTGATGATATGTGCCGGTGCCGCAGAGCTGGCAATGAGCCAATGGGCATCCACCTTTGCCGAAAACGGACTGCATGTCAGCAAAACCGTGGGCGACCTGGCGGGACCTATGGCATTTGCAATCCTGATGGGAACGGGCAGAGTAATATTCAGCAAAGTGAGCAACAAAATCAATATAAAGAAGTATCTTTGTATGTCGGCTGTGGTATGTATAATCGCATACCTGATGGCGGGTTGCGCAAAAAATCCTATTGTTTCGCTCATAGGCTGTGCAATGTGCGGACTTGCGGTATCTGCCATGTGGCCGGGAACCATCAGCCTGTCCACCGATATACTCAAATCCGGCAGTACAATGCTGTTTGGAATACTGGCATTATCGGGTGATGTGGGCTGTACAATGGGACCTACGCTGATAGGATATATCACAAATTTGTACCACGGCGATTTCAAAAAAGGACTGCTGTTTGCTATTATGTTCCCTGTGATAATACTAATATCCATACTGGGTATAAACAAAAAGAAGGTACGATGATGTACCTTCTTCAGACTGTCGATAAAGTGGGTTGAACCACGCAAAATAATGTATATAATAATTAACCGATTTCTGCCTCTTTTGTGTAAATAGGTGCGGGTCTCCGGTGGAGACCTCTGCACGAATGTGCAGAAGCACCGACCGAGCCGGCAGGCGAGACGGTGGGTGCGATTTATCGCTATAGAAGAAAAGGTACGATGATGTACCTTCTTTTTTTGCAAAAGTATTACCGAACTCTGGCCTCAAGTCTGTAGATTGGGTATCCCTGTGAGGCAAAACG
>JAQXWS010000017.1 GCA_029225565.1 Eubacteriales bacterium | reverse complement strand
GCTGACAGACTTCGAGAAATGGGATTGAATTTCGTTTTCTTGCGAAGGAAGATGTATGCTTATACCTCGACTGAGCAAAAAACGAAAAACGCCAAAAGCGGCTTAGATTCATCATTAGATGTCTAAGCCGCTTTTACAATCTCTCCGAGTGCGATAAATCGCACCCACCTTTCTTTACACAAGGGGGGCAGAAATCGGGTACATATTTATATTATTTGGCGTGGTTCAACCCACTTTATCGACAGTCTGAAAAAACCTCTCGAAAGACATCGAGAGGTTTTTATAGTTATTCTGTACGCAGAGCCTCGACAGGGTCCTTCTCGGCGGCTTTGTTGGCAGGCATAAGACCCGAAATTATGGTAAGTCCAACAGAGATTACCACCAGGATTATGCCTCCTGCCAAAGGCAGATTCGATGCCACCTTTACCGACAGCAGAGCGTTAAGTATCAGGTTGATAGGAATGTTAAGCAACAACGTCAGTACTATACCCAAAGCGCCTGCCACAAGCCCGATAATAAAGGTCTCGGCATTAAATACGCGCCTAATATCCTTTTTGCTGGCGCCGATTGCACGGAGAATACCAATCTCCTTTGTACGCTCAAGAACGGATACATAAGTAATTACGCCAATCATAATAGATGATACTACCAACGAAATAGCAACAAAGCAAATCAGTACATAGGTTACTATATCAATTATGCGAGTTACAGTGGTCATAAGGATACCTACAGTATCGGTATATACAATCTTCTTATCCTCGTCAACGGAGTCGTTATATTCCTTTATCATATCGGTGAGCTTTGCTTTTGCGTCAAAGTTGATAGGATAAATAGAAATCATAGAGGGGTCGTCAACATTGCTGTAGCCCAGCTTCTTGAGGGCGGACTCCTGAGTATTGTCGGAGGAAATAGAATCAATATAAGCTTTCTTAATAGCATCCTTTTGGTCCTTATTAAGGAACATGGCATAAGTCTTCATATCACCCATATTGATATCCATTGTAGCAAGCTCGCCAATATCCATATCGCCGGTCATCTTTTCGATAATATTTGAAAAGGCGCTGAGGTCAAGCTTGTTCATATCAATCTTGTTCCAGTCAATCTTGTCAAGATCAACATCATCGACTGTCATATCCACAAACTGCTTGCCGGTGGTTACATCCTTTTTTGTATTCTTAAGCTGCTCTTGTACAACCTTGGAATTGGTTACTCCCTTTATTGCATAGTCCATAAGGGACTTTTTGTAGCCGATACCGCCGGTGGTAGAGATAACAGTTGTGCCGTCTGCCGGTTTGATAATACCTACTACCTTGAGCTGCAAACCGTTATCTACCAGCTTTTTCATATATGTGCCGTTATTGCCCATATAGTCATAAAGCTTTGTCTTTTTGTTGTAATTGTAGTAATCCGAATTAAGCACCAGCTTCATATTTAGGTTCATAAGCTCATCATAGGAATAGGACACATCCTCTGTTTTAAGTTCCTCGCCACTGACAAAAGACTGTATCATATCACTTGACAGCTCGCTGCTGTCCTTGAGTCCCAAAGAATACAACGCATAGTCGGAGATACGATAATCCTTATCGACCATAATTACAATCTCGTCATAGTTTTCGGGTAATCTGCCCTCAACAACATCATACTGCTTTTCTATAAGTGAATTATCATCGGACAACTGCATCCAAATATCAAGGCCCATCATCTGCTCCATGGTATCATTCATGGAGCTGGTGTCCATATATGGGGAGGCCATACTTGTGTATTGCTCCATTACGGTATCCATACCTACATCGCTCATAACGGTGCTGGGCTGAATCTGCTTTATGCCCTTTGAGGTATCGCCGGAATACACATTGAGCTTGGTGCTGTATGAGTACTTGATGTTGGAGCAATTTTCCTGAAATTCAGGATGACTGTCGATATATTTTTTGAAGCCGGAAAGGTCATTCTCGCTCATAGAGGAAGAAAATGAGTTAATCATTTTGCCAAGAACGCCGGAGGAGTAAATATATCCCTCTTTTTGGTTAGAGGTATCCATTGCCTCCTCAGAAATGCCAACCATAGAATTCATAATTGAAGAAAAGTCGGCGGTCTGTTCTGTAATTTCGATAGGATAGGAGTTAAGCGCTTCTGCCTCAACATTGTCAATATAATCGTTAATTCCCGTGGAAAGGGACAGAATCAACGCAATACCGATAATACCGATACTGCCTGCAAAAGCGGTGATAAAGGTCCTGCCCTTCTTTGTCATAAGATTCCTAAAGGACAGTGACAACGCAGTCTTGAAGCTCATTGAGGTCTTGCCGCTACCCTTGCTCTTTAGCTTAGGAGCCTCGCCCTCCGGTACTTTGTAGGGATTGCTGTCATCAACAATTTTGCCGTCGCTGAGTCTGATAATTCTGTCAGAATACTGTTCTGCAAGCTCAGGATTATGGGTAACCATAATAATCAGTTTGTTGGCGCTGATGCTCTTGAGAATATCCATAATCTGGATTGATGTCTCGGTATCCAAAGCGCCTGTCGGCTCATCGGCAAGAATAATCTCCGGGTCGTTAACCAAAGCACGGGCAATTGCTACTCTTTGCATCTGGCCGCCGCTGAGCTGGTTGGGCTTTTTGTTTAGGCTTTCGCCAAGGCCCACGTCCTCCAAAGCCTTTTTAGCCCGTTCGTATCTCTCCTTCTTTGAGACGCCGGACAAAGTGAGGGCAAGCTCAACATTTTCTATAACAGTCTGATGCATAATAAGGTTGTAGCTTTGGAATACAAATCCAATGGAATGATTGCGATACTCATCCCAATCGGTATCAACAAATGTTTTTGTACTTTTGCCGCCAATATACAGGTCGCCGCTGGTATATCTGTCCAAACCGCCAATAATATTTAATAGAGTGGTCTTGCCGCAGCCTGAATGTCCGAGAATGGAAACAAACTCGCTTTCACGGAAATCCACGCTTACACCACACAGCGCATCAACAACAGAGTCGCCGGTATAATACTTTTTTGTAATATCTTTTAGTTGCAGCATAACAAATATTCCTTTCTGTTAATTTGTATTTTACTGGATGTATTATAGCACAAAAAATTCCAATGTCAATAGTGTTAATACATTTTTTACAAAATAGCAAAGACACCCTGAAAAACAGGATGTCTTTGCAAAAAATTACTATCTTTTTTTACCTTTTTTTTGCTTTTTTTCGGACAAGGAATTTTCTACCCTCTGTCTGTCCAGGTACCTTTGGCGCTCGGCATCTCTTTCTATTTCCTGTTGCTGAAGCGCTTCTTTTTCGTCCATCTTTTTGTTCCACAATTTGTACCAAAGCAATATCAGTAAAACAAGAATAATCACAGCTGCCGCAATCAGCGCAATCTTAAGAAAATTCATAAAGGTGTCAAGATTTTGCTTTGCTTTTACCAAAAAGCCCAGACCGGTTTCGCATTTTCTGGTGGGGGTTTCGTAATGGCCCTGGAATGTATCCACTCTCTTGCCGTCTTTATCAAAATAGTAAAACTTGTATGCATTAAGAGCCATGCTGTCGCTGCCGGGCTTGTAGTCCTTATTCTTTTCTACATACATGGTAACATCATTACCGTTGTCCTTAAAGGTAATTGACTTTGGCATAAATACATACAAAAGGTTGCTGGCTACAGCATTCTGATTGCTGTAAACATAAGCAAGTGTACCCGATACCGCAGCAATAATAACAGCAAATACTATGCCGAAAATAATCCATTTCTTTTTTGTTTTATCCATCGGTAGCTTAATCTCTGTCTTTTTATTTTCTTCCATTATATTATACTCCAAACAATGTTATTTTTTGTTTTCCATTTCTGCAAGCTTGGCCTTGGCTTTTGCAACAATTTCTGCTTGTTCCTCAGCCTGTCTCTTTTCGTTCTCTATACGGGCTTTTTCTCGTTCGATTTCCTGCTGTCTTTCTTTTTCTTCCTTGGCAGCTTTACGAGCCAGACGCTCAGCCTCAAGAACCTCGTCGTCCTTTGCAGGAGCTTTGGCAACAAGGATATTAACAACGGTTGCAACAACTAACAAAGCAATTGCAACATAATATCCCCAGGCAATACCGCCGGTTGCATTATATATCGGTATGTCGCCGAAGTTGAATCCAACCTGGTTTTGTGCGGCATTAACGCCCAAGGTGAAAACCACCGCACTTGCAACAGCGCTGAGCACACCCAGAATATCGAACACTACCATTGCCTTTGTTTTCGGCTTTTTCGCTTTGAATATAATCAGGAAAAAAGCGATTACCATAAACAACAGGCACAGCACCATAAGCAGTACCGAAATCATAGTATATGTAAGTGTTCCGGCATAGCCCTCATAAGCCATATTTGTAAAATACAATTCGGTGTTGCCAAAAAAGCTCTTTAACAAATCCAGCAAGGACACATCACTTGTCATACCGAAGAGGTCGATGCCGATGCTCTTTGTGTCGCTCTTGAGAGTAGCCCAGGGCAGGATATACCCCACAATGGGAATGAAGGACAAAATTATGCGGGCAATCCTAAGCTTGGTGCCGTATATTGAGTAAGCAATACGGTTAAGAATCTTGTAAAAGGAAGAAAACTTTTGTTCTGCTTTTATGTTATCCTCCTCAAGCCTTGCCTCCCAGTTAAAATTAGGGATGCTGACACCGCATTGTGAACACTCTGCTTTGATTTCATATATATGCAGCTTTTTGCCACAATTAGGACAGGTACTTGCCATTGGCCCACCTCACAAAAATTATTCCCTACCATTTTATCTTTTTTTTACGCCATTGTCAACCGATATTAAACTATTATTCTAAAAATTAATCACAAATCAAAAATGTATTGATTATAGGGATAATGTGTGTTATTATTGTAATGATATTTTATTTTGGTGTGGCAGTAGCACCGAAGAAATGAGGGGATAATTTGGCCGATTCAGTTGCAATTGACGAAATCACAACCGACGAGCAATCCAGATTGGACAAGCTGGCATATACCAACAAAAGGTACTTATCTCCAAAGGAAATTGCAGCATACGTGCTGGTTAACTTTGGCCAAAAGAACTTGAGTCAATTTGTTGACACATTCAAAGAGTTCTTTATGATTCAGTTCCTAAAGCTGAACACAACAGCATACGCCAATATCAATCTGTTCGCCTCCATATACGACGCTGTTGACGATACCATATCGGGTCTTATTATCGACAGAACAAGAACTCGTTGGGGTCGTATCAGACCGTTCTTTATTATCCCGCTGCCATTGTGGGTTGCCGGCGGATGGATGATGTTCTCTGCCCCAGACGGATTTGGCTCAACCCAAAAGGTTGTGTGGGCCGCTATTGCTATAGTAATATACGGACTGGGTATGAGTTACTTCGGCGCCTGGGGACTGATGATTTACAACATCACTCCCAACACTAACGAGCGTAATAACCTGATTACCACCACAAAGTTCTTTGAGTTGTTCGGCACATGGCTGCCGTCGCTGGTTCCTGTATTGGTAACCATCGTACCAAAAATGACCGACAAAATATCCATGCAGGATATTTACACCGGATTCGCCAGATTTATGCTGATTATTTCTGCGGCATTTGCAATATTCGGCGCGTTCAACATGCGTGAGCGTGTTCCGCTTATGAGCCGAGAAGAAATGAAAGAGACCTCTGTGCTGGAATCCCTAAAGAATATCATAACCAACAGGCCTTTGATTGCCGTTATTTTGGCCAATTTCTTCAACTCGTTCAAGGCAGTCGGAGGTTCGTCCGAGTCTTACTTTTGGCTTAACAACACCGGCTCTCTTATGAACGCTACCATCTGCGGTCTGTTTACCGGTATTCCCAACTATATTATGGTGCCAATTGCTGCCAAGATGGTAAAAAAATGGGGTGCCAGAGCAACATCCATTATTGCGGGTCTGTTCGGATTCTTTGCATATATGCTGCTGTTCTTTGTAGGCTATCACCCGTTTGGCCAGACCTTTGCCGACCACAAGATATTTAACCTGGCGTGGGTAATTTTCGGCTTGACCATCGCAGGACTTCCCAACAAAATCCTCAATGTAAGCGGACAGATTGTTACTGCAGAGGCTCTGGATTATATGGAATGGAAGCACGGTCTGCGTAACGAAGCACTTGTTACCACTGTACAGGGATACTTTGGCAAGTTGGCAACATCCGTTACCGGCTGGTTATCCGGTATGGTACTGACATGGATTAACTACATACCCCTAACCGACTCGCTGGGCAACGCTATTCCACAAACTGACCCCAAGATGCTCAACGGTATATGGGCAATCTTTTGTATCCTGCCTGCACTCGCCCGCGGATTGTACGGTGTATCATTCATCCTCTACCCTATCCACGGAAAGCTGCAGCAGCAGATGATTGTTGAACTGGCTGACATTCGTGCAGAAAGACTTGCAGAGCAAGAAAGGCTAAACGCAGAAGCCGCTGTCAACAAGGGCTAATATTCACTTTTGTTAATCTGAATCATTAAAGGACATCTACAGATATGCAGATGTCCTTTTTGTATCAATCAAAAAATAAAGAAACACTAACACAAGTTGCAGACCAAAATAAGGAATGAAATTTGCCGGTAATACAACTGTTCAAAGTGAAGCAAAGAACGAAGCAAGACGGTATTTAGAATACGAAATTGATTTTTAAAGAATATTACATAAGCACCAAAGCCGAGAGTGGTTAAACTGCTCTCGGCTTAAATCATTTTTATTGACAACAACTCGCTGATAAAATATCATATAAATAGGATTTTATGTGCTACACAACGAACAAGCAAAAGTGAGACTGAGCTATGGCAGATTTCAAAGCATATTTAATGATAATTGTCAATACAAATAAGGAGCAGAAATATGATTTTTGAAACAGATAGGCTGATTTTAAGACCTTGGACAACAGACGATGCAGAAAGCTTGTATAAATATGCAAAGGACCCGTTGGTTGGCCCTATTGCAGGTTGGCCTGTTCATACAAGCGTTGATAACAGCAAGGAAATTATAAAAACTGTGCTTTCGCAAGAAGAAACCTATGCAGTATGCTTAAAAGAAAACAATGTTGCAATCGGCAGTGTCGGTCTTATTCCGCCTGCACAGACACATACAAAATCAGGTGATGACGAGATTGAGATTGGATATTGGATTGGAGTTCCGTTTTGGGGAAAAGGCTTGATTCCCGAGGCTGTGAGGAAAATGCAGGAGCATGCATTCAACGACCTTGGAATAAATGTGATGTGGTGCGGATATTATGACGGAAATGAAAAGTCAAAAAAATGTCAGGAAAAATGCGGCTTTACTTTTCATCATACCGAAAAGGATAAGCCCTGCGATTTGATGGGTGATGTTCGAACGGAGCATTATACGAGAATTACAAAAAAGCAATGGCAGGAAAATAATTCCAAAGAGGACATTGTGGTATATATTCACGGCAAAGGTGGAAACGCAAACGAAGCGGAGTATTATAAGCAGTTCTTCAAAGAGGATGTTTACGGCTTTGATTATAGGTCAGAAAATCCCTGGGAGGCAAAGGCAGAATTTACAGATAAATTCAAGGCGCTTTCGGATAAATACAACAAAATCACCCTGATTGCCAATAGCATCGGTGCGTATTTTTCGATGAATTCAGGGATTGAAAAATATGTCAGCAAGGCGTATTTTATATCCCCTATCGTGAATCTTGAAAGGTTAATTCTTAATATGCTTGAATGGACAGGAGCAACCGAGCAGGAGTTAGAGGAGAAGAAAATAATACCGGTGGATTTTGGTGATGATTTGTCGTGGGACTATCTTCAATATGTCAGAAGTCACAAGATAAGCTGGACGGTGCCCACCAATATACTTTTCGGAACTGCCGACAATATGCAATCACTTGATACGATTAAAGAGTTCTGCTTAAATGCGTCGGCTAAGCTTACGGTAATGGACGGCGGCGAGCATTGGTTCCATACCAAAG
>JAQXWS010000016.1 GCA_029225565.1 Eubacteriales bacterium | reverse complement strand
AATAACAAAGCTAATAATATAACAAAAAACAGTAATGAAAAAGAAAATACCTTCAGATTATATTTTTTTGCCAGCTTGCCCTTCAGAAGCGCATATGCATAATTAGCTTCATACATATTCTGATAATCGTTTCTGAAGGTTAAGGATATATTTTTTTCTTCCATAACAGTCACCTTAAATATCAAGGTTCTGAACGTATTTTGCGTTCTTCTCAATGAATTCTCTTCTCGGTTCAACCTGATCGCCCATGAGAATTGAGAATGTCTCGTCAGCCTGAATAGCGTCTTCAAGAGTAACTCTGAGCATTATTCTCTTTTCGGGGTCCATTGTTGTTTCCCAGAGCTGTTCGGAGTCCATTTCACCGAGACCTTTATATCTCTGAATGTCACAGCCCGGGTACTCAGCCATGATTTCATTTCTCTCTTCATCCGAATAAGCATACATATGCTTTTTGCCCTTTGAGAGCTTATAGAGAGGCGGCTGTGCGATATAAACATAACCGTTATCTATAAGAGGTCTCATATAGCGGAAGAAGAATGTCAGAAGAAGTGTTCTGATATGTGCGCCGTCAACATCGGCATCCGCCATAAGAATAATCTTGTGGTAACGCAGCTTGGATATATCAAAGTCCTCACCGATGCCCGTACCCAACGCCTGAATTACGGGTACCAGCTTTTCGTTGCCATATACCTTGTCTGCTCTGGCTTTTTCTACATTCAGCATCTTGCCCCACAGCGGCAGAATTGCCATATACTTTGGGTCACGGCCCTGCTTTGCGGAGCCTCCCGCAGAGTCACCCTCTACGATGTACAGCTCGCACTTTTCTGCCTCCTTGCTGGTGCAGTTTGCCAGCTTGCCCGGCAGGGAGTTGCTTTCCAGCGGATTCTTTTTCTTTATAGCCTCCCTTGCTTTTATGGCTGCCTCTCTTGCACGGAGCGCCAGTATAGCTTGGTCAAGGATTTTCTTTGTTTCGTCAGGATTTTCCTCAAAATACTGATTCAGCTTGTCGTTTACCAGGTCGCGGACAATGTCGCGCATTTCTACATTACCCAGCTTCGACTTGGTCTGTCCCTCAAATTCCGCATTTGTCAGCTTTACGGACAATACGGCTGTCAGACCCTCCTTAACATCGTCGTATTTCAGCTTGCTGTCGGTCTCTTTTATGAGATTCAGGCGCTTGCCGTTGTCGTTAAGCACCTTGACCAACGCTTTTTTGAAGCCGTCAACATGGGTACCGCCGTCAACAGTCTCGATATTGTTTGCGAACTGTCGCATGGTTTCGTGATTATCGTTGGTGTACTGCAGAGCAACCTCGGCGCTCATTGTACCCTTGTTGGTGGAAATATGGATAATCTCGTCGTGAATGGGCTGTCCCTTCTTAATATCGCTGACAAACTCGCGGATACCGCCGTTGTAGCAATATATCTGCTGTCCGATAACCTCCGGCTCCATAGGATTTTTGTCGAACAACTCGCGCTTGTCCTCAAATGTAATCTTAAGTCCGGCGTTAAGATATGCCTGCTCCTTGAATCTGCGCTCCAGGGTTCTGAAGGTAAATTTTAGGGTTTCCTTAAATATTTCGCCGTCCGGCTTAAAGCGGATGGTAGTGCCGTGTGCCTCCTCCGGAGTGTCAGCAATGATATGTAGGTCGTCCACCGGTACGCCGCGCTCAAATCTTTGGGCATAGGTGTGGCCCTCTCTGGTTACCTCTACCTCAAACCACTCGGACAGGGCGTTAACTACCGATGAGCCTACGCCGTGCAGACCGCCTGCCACCTTGTAGCCGGAGTTCTCGCCGTTCTCAAATTTGCCGCCTGCGTGGAGCACCGTCAGTACGATAGTAACAGCCGGCAGCATCTCGCCGTTGTCGGATTCCTTAAGTCCCACGGGGATACCGCGGCCGTCATCCTTTACGCTGATTACATTGTCCGGCAAAATCTCAATATTAATTTCCTTACAGATACCTGCCAGAGCCTCGTCAATAGAGTTGTCCACAATCTCATATACCAGATGGTGCAGACCCCTCTCTCCGGTGGAGCCGATGTACATACCGGGTCTTACCCGTACTGCCTCCAGTCCCTTGAGTACCTTGATGTCGGACTCGTCATAGACCGTGCTGGTCATATCTGTGTTAATGTCCTCTTCTTCAAATTTTGTGTTTTCTAAAATTTCGTCTGCCATAAACTAAAACTCCATTTTACATTTTTGCACGCTTTTGCAGTGTGCCGGTGTTTATCGGACTTACATATACCTTATGGTCTGTTACCACAAAGCTTTTTGGCAAGTCATAATTTACATATTTTACGCGGCCCTCACGCTCCGCCCTTGCAAGGTAATCACGGGTTGCCTTGTTGACGGTGGAGGTGTCCATATCGAATATACCTATGATACCCTCGTGAGTAATCACAGTATCTTCTCCCAAATGCAAGTACATCTATATTATCTCTCCGTTAGATATATGGAAGGTTTTGCCCTGCTTCAATCTCAGTATGGTTTCCTTGTCACAGCAGGTAACAAAGATTTGCCAATCCCTTATGTGATTGAGGATGTAATCCTGGCGTTTTTCGTCCAGCTCGCTCATCACATCATCCAGCAAAACTATGGGATTACTGCCCGTCCTCTCGTTCAGCAGGCTTGCCTCTGCCAGCTTTAGTGCCAGCACGCAGGAGCGCTGCTGTCCCTGTGACGCGTATGTTCTCACATCGTTGCCGTTGATGGTGACGGTTATATCGTCCCGATGGGGTCCCACCGTGGTGGTGTGATTGACTATATCCGCTACCAAGCGTTGTTCCATACGCTCCAGTATTATTTTTTCTATTTCGGGGATGGTCATATCGGCTGTGTATTCTGCCTTGCTGAAATATCTGAGGCCTATCTCCTCGCTGCCGCCGCTGATTCCGCTGTATATATCGGTAATATAGGGGGCTATTGCCTCCAGGTAACGCTGCCTTTGGTACACAATTTTTGCACCCAGGCGTGCAACATTCTCGTTCCAGATATTGATATATTCGCGTACCGGGGCAGGTACATTGATTTCCCCATCAAGTTTCTTTATCAGGCTATTGCGTTGCTTTACTGCCTTGGCGTAATCCCGCAGCAAAGTGTTGTAATTACCCCCCAGCTGGCACAACGCCCGGTCAACAAAGTCCCGACGCTCCTCAGGTCCCCCTTTAATCATGGACAGATGAGTGGGGCTGAATATTACCGCTTTGATTTCTTCTCCCAATGAGGAAGCACTTTTCTTTTTTATTCCGTTTAGAGTGGCTGTTGTCCTGTTATTTATGGTTAATTGGGCATTTTGTTGTCTGTTGCCGGCAGAAAAATCAATTTCCAGCTTGGCATAATCCTGCCCCAACATAATAACCTCGCTGTCCCTGGCACCCCTAAAACTTTTTTCGCCGGTAAAAAGATATATTCCCTCCAGCAAATTGGTTTTGCCCTGGGCATTCTCTCCCCAAATGATATTGATGTTGTCAAAATCAGCTGTCATTTGGCGGATATTGCGATAATTCTCCAGCTTAATACTATTTATCTTCATTTATTATCCTATAATCCGTGCCAAAGGCAGTCACTACATCGCCGGGTCTGATTTTTTTCCCCCTTGCGGTACATACCTGGCCGTTGACCCTGATTATACCGTCTTGTATAAATTCCTTTGCCTGACCTCCCGTTTCGCTGATACCCTTGAATTTGAGTAAGGATTGCAGCTGAATGAAGTCAGTATTAATTTTTATTTCTTCCTGCTTGTGAGGTGCAACAGATACCTTAATTTTCATTTTTTAGCCTCATAGGTAATACTAAAAATATAAAGCTTTCGTTGTTGATAGGTGTAATTTTTACCGGGCTGACCGGACCGTTTAGTTCAATTTTTACCTGGTCGGTGTCTGAATTATTTAAGGCGTCCAGCATAAATTTGCTGTTAAAGCCGATTTCTACTCTATCGCCGGCAGTATTTGCATGTACATAATCCACCACTCTGCCCAATCCCGATACTGTGCTGACCCGCATCTCGTCGTTATCAAACAGGCAGCGAATAGGATTCTTTTGGTTATTTTCGATTACCGGCAAAGATTTTTCGATACAATTGATTGCGTCCCTTGTGTTGATAAGTACAGTAGTGGCAATCTGCTTTGGTATTGCGTTGTTGTAATCGAGAAATTCGCCGTCCAGTAATCTGCTGATAATACTGTAACTGCCGATTTCAAGCACAATATGTCTTTTGCCGATGCTGATATTGACAGTATCCTCGCTGTCAAGGTCAATTAATTTCATCAATTCCTTGATTGTCTTTTTTGGTACGATGAACACCATTTTTTCGCCGGAGTAATTAATAACCTCCCTGCGAATAGCCAATCTGTATCCGTCCACACCAATTAGGGTAAGCAAATTTTCTTCAATCTCAAACTTAAGGCCGGTATAAACGGGCTTGGAGGATTCGTTATCTGCAACTGCAAACACAGTCTGGTCAATCATATTATACAGTAACTTTTGTTGAAACTGAATGGTTGTGCCGCTGCTGACCGACGGTAATTCGGGATATTCGTCTGCATCAAAGCCGTTGATATTATACTGTGCGGCGCCGCTGACAATGGATACTGAGGTGCCGTTATTTTCCACAGTAACCTCCTCGTCACTGAGCTTGCTGATAATATTGCACAGTACCTTTGCATTGATTATGATTGCGCCGGGCTCAATAACATCAACCTTCATTGTGGTGTTGATACCGAACTCAAAATCATATCCTGTCAGACTAAGGGTGTTGGAGCCGCATTCTATGAGAATACCCTCAATAGTAGGAATTGTTACCTTTGTGCTGACAGCTCTGATTACATTGTTGCAGGCAATAGCCAATTCTCTTGTGTTGCAGATAAATTTCATTTTATTTCCCTCAATTCAAATAAATATTGTTTTAATAGTATTATTATAGGGTGTTGAAAGTGTGGAATATTTTTGTAACCTATTTGTTTATTGGTTTTTTTGTAAATTAATTTTCCAACTGTGGGTGTGCAAAATTTGTTGATGATGTGGAAAAATTTCGTTTTCCACACAGGGTGTTGAAATTTTGGTTGTGGAGAATGTAAGAATTTGTGGAAAATTCTATCTCTCGTCTTTAATATTATTTATGATGTCGTTGACCTGGGAATTAAGGACAGAATCCTTTTTCATCTTATTGCCAACGCTCTCAATATTATAAAGTACGGTGGAGTGGTCACGGTCAAATTCCTTGCCGATATTACTGTAGCTCATGCCCGTAACCTCACGAATGATGTAAAAACACATTTTGCGTGCCAAACTAATCTTGGAGGTCTGCTTGGTAGAATAAATATCGTCAACCGATACCCCCGTTGTTCTGCTGACCTCGCTGACAATGTGATTTATGGTAACAGGAATGGGCTGTATGTCGTTGAGTATATCCTTGATGGCATTCTGTGCCAGGGATATGGTGGGTACCTGGTTGCTAAACTGACATATAGCATGCAATTTTTTTGTAGTGCCCTCCAACTGACGGATATTGCTCTTTATTTTTTCGGCAATGTATTGTACAACAGCGTCGGATATTTCGAAATCCAGCAGCTCCGCCTTGCGTTTGATGATGGCACAACGGGTCTCAAATTCCGGAGCCTGAATATCTGCCAGCAAGCCGCTGACAAATCTGCTGCGCAGTCGGTCGGTAAGGGATTGTATTTCCTTTGGGGGACGGTCGGAGGTAAGTACTACCTGCTTGCCGTTATCAACCAAAGCATTGAAGGTGTGAAAAAATTCCTCCTCCGTTTGGTCCTTGCCGGCTATGAACTGAATATCGTCAATCAGCAGTACATCGCTGTTTCTGTACTTAGTATGGAATTCGTCGGTGGTGTGGTTGCCCAGAGCAGTGATAAATTCGTTAAGAAAATCCTCGCTCCTGACATAAGTAATTTTCATGTCCGGGTAATTGCGCTTTATTTCGTAGCTGATAGCATTGAGCAAATGGGTTTTGCCCAATCCGCTGTTACCGTAGATAAACAGAGGATTGTAATTGCTCAAGGTACGGCTGCTGTTGATTTGGCCTCCCGGGTCTGCGGCAATTGCCGTAGCCGCCGCATAGGCAAATTTGTTGCTGGGACCTACGATAAAGTTGTTGAAGGTGAGGGTATCGTTTTTAAAATCCTCAAGGTCCATTTTGTTTTGTTCCTTTTCGGTCATAAAGTCCTCGGGACACAAAAAGGTAACGATAACCGGAAAACCGCACACCTGCTCAAAGGCCTCTCTTATCATATCGCCGTACTGGGCAACCACGGTATTCTTTTTGAACTGATTGCTGAATTCCAGATGGGCGATACCGTTTTCAAAATTAAGAATTTCTATCGGGGACAGCCACAGGTCGTAGGCCGTTTTGTTGGTGTGGTCCTTGCAGTAGGCCAGCACCTCGTTCCATAAATCAATATAAGTTTCCATCAAAATATAACCTCATAAAAAAATCTTGCATACGAATACTAATACATCTATATATTATAGATTATATTATACTATTAGTCAATATATATTTTAATAATTATAAACATATATAGTATTATCTTGTGGAAAAAAGGGGCAGGTAAAATTAATAAATTATTCTTGTTTTTTATTATATTGTACTATATAATACTGATATATCTGCGAAAGGAGGAATTGTATGAAATTATTCAAGCACCGCGGCGATATATATATATCTAAATCCGGATACAAAAGCAGCAAGGAAGAGCGAATACTGCTATCATTGCTGGCAGTTATTGTGTTAGTCACATTGGCGTTGCTTGTGCTGATGAGCAACAAATATTCCTCTTTTACCGAATTTATTGCCGGTGACGAGGTTACCGTGGAGACCACACAGCCTGTAGGCGAGGACGATATTCTCTCCATGCCAAAAATATCAGGCAAGCATAATTTTTTAATTTATGAAACCGACAATGAGCAATCCGCAATTCACTATGCGTATTTGTTGCAGGTGGACGGTGACAGTCTGGCATACAAGGCCTGCGCGCTGAATCCCGGTATGAAGATTGACGGCAAGACCCTGTACAGTATTTATTCAACCGGTGGCGGGGCGGCGCTGATGACCCAGATGACGGCTCTGCTGGGTGTGGATATTGACTTTTTTGTAGGCTTTGACAAAAATTCTTTTATCGAATTTGAAAACAAGCTGGGCTCATTCATTTATCCGTCGGCGACGGATGTTGACTACAGTGGCGGCACCGATGACGATGCATATTCGGTACGGCTCAGGGTGGGAGAACAGCCGTTACAGGGCGTTGAGGTATCCAATTTGCTGCGATATTTCACCTCCAAAACAAAGGAGTACAGCCGAGCAAACGAAATTATTCTCTATGCCTACACCGGCCTTTTTAACACGGATAATTACAATAAGGGAGAGTATTTGTTCCGCACCCTGGTAACATCTGCCACCACCAATATTACCGTGCGGGATTACGAAAATAACAAGAATGTGCTGTATGTATTCAGCAACAAGAACACCGATGTTACCGTATATTCCTGCGTGCCTAAGTACGAGGGCAAGGAATTAACACAGCAATCGGTACAGGAAATCAAGGGTTATTTCAGCAAATAGAAATGAGGTCACTATGATTACAGAGGAAAACAAGCAAATTATTATGCAAGCCGTAAAGGATATACTCACGGCTGTGGGCGAGGATGTGGAAAGACCGGGCCTGATAGAAACACCAAGGCGAGTAGCCAATATGTACGAGGAAATGTTTGCAGGTCTTGACGAGGACCCCCATCGTCACCTAAAGCTGTTTGACGAAAAGTCAAATGACGAGATGGTAATAGTTAGGGATATTCCCTTTTCTTCCATGTGCGAGCATCATCTGTTGCCCTTTGTGGGCAAGGCGCACATTGCCTACATTCCCAGCGACAACAAGATTATCGGCCTGTCAAAGCTTGCCAGGATAGTGGATAATTTTGCAAAAAAGCCCCAGGTGCAGGAGCGCCTTACCTCGGATATTGCGGATTTTCTTAACGACAATCTCAACCCCATGGGAGTTGCGGTTATTATTGAGGCGGAGCACATGTGTATGTCCATTCGCGGCGCAAAGGCCTCCGGCTCAAAGACCCAGACCTCGGCGCTGCGGGGCAGAATGCGCAATGATGCCCGCACCAGGGCAGAGGTTCTGTCCTTGTTGACAAAGTAATTTGGTATCAGAAGGTACGGGATAGTATGATTTGGAATTGCAGGGATAAAAAAATAGAATACGGCGCCGGCAAGGTGCTGATTATGGGTATTGTTAATGTGACTCCCGACTCCTTTTCCGACGGGGGAAATTACTTTTTGCCCCGGGACGCAGTAGCTCACGCCATGGAGCTGGTGACTGAGGGGGCGGATATTATTGACCTGGGCGCCCAGAGCACACGCCCCGGCTACCGAGAGATTAGTCCCGACGAGGAGTGGAGCAGGCTGGAGCCTGTTATTACCCCATTGCGAAAAAAGACAGAGGTACCCATCTCTGTTGACACATATTTTCCCTCTGTGGCAAAAAAATGCGCCCTCGCCGGCGCAGACATTATCAACGATGTGTCCGGGGTTATCAATCCCGATATGGCACAGGTGGCAGCGGACAGCGGCTGCGGCTGGGTGATTATGCACAACGGCGACGGCGGTTGCCGGCAGGTAAAGGAATTTTTTGAAAAATCGGCAGAGGAATGTAGGAATTTTGGCATAGACAGCAGCCGAATTTGTTTTGATATGGGTATCGGCTTTGGCAAAACGGTGGAGCAGAACATAGAACTGATTGCCAATATTCCACAGTATAGGCTTGAGGGCTACCCTGTTCTATTGGGCTGCAGCAAAAAGCGTGTTATCGGCGCTCTCAGCGGCCAGCAGCAGGCATCACAGCGCGTGTACGGCAACATTGCGGCGGATACCGTGGCTGTTTTGGGCGGGGTGGATATAATTCGCCTTCATGATGTAAAAAACGAAAGACAGGGCATTTTAACAGCACAGGAGTTAGCAAAATGGATAAAATAACCATAAAGTCACTAAAATTATTTGCATACCACGGAGTCAATCCGGAGGAAAAACGGGACGGTCAGACCTTTGTTCTGGATGTGGATTATTATCCGGACATTACCCAGGCGTGCCGTACCGACAATGTGGAGGACACCGTCAGCTACGCCAAGGTGGTCAAGACCGTCAAGAGAGTGTTTACGGCAGAAAAATATGACCTGATAGAACGCGCCGCGCAGGTGGTGGCAGACGCAATATTGGACGAATACCCGGCTGTTCACCGCGTTGATGTAGAACTAAAAAAGCCGGAGGCACCGGTTAACGCCGATTTTGACTATATGTCGGTTGCCATAAGCAGGGAGAGAAAATGAGATATATTCTATCAATAGGCACAAATATGGGCGACAGACGGGACAATTTGCTCCGAGCTGTGGAGGCGTTGAATTTGGTGCCTGATACCAATGTGCTGCAGCAGTCCTCTGTTTACAGCACGGAGCCTGTGGGCTACGCAAATCAGCAGGATTTTTACAACATTTGCCTTTTGGCAGACTCACAGCTTGACCCCCACGAGCTGCTGGGCGTGTGCCTGGGTATCGAGGCAGGCTTCGGCAGAGTCCGTAATATAAAAAACGGCCCCAGAATACTGGACATTGACCTGATTTTGGCAGAGAATTACAGTTGTGAAACCTGCAATCTCATATTACCCCACCCCCGTTATCATCAGCGCCGTTTTGTGCTTCAGCCAATGCTGGACATATTTCCCGACGGCAGGGCTTTCGGCATTGATTTTGGACATTATATTGACGGAATTCAGGGACAGAGCGTGGTCCCGGTATAATTATAAAAAAAGACACAGCGAGCTTTTATGTTCTCTGTGTCTTTTTGTGTCCGGCAGGATTGCTACATCATTGCGGTAATCGTGTCCATTATGTGGGATATTTTGTTTACTGTTTTTTTGATGGTCTTTTTTGTTGGGGAGCAGCAGTCCGTGGTTTTGCCGCACATCATTATCAGCCCGGAGCATATTGCCAGCGTTGCCCCTACACAGGTCATCATCATTTTTGTTGATTTTTGTTTCATATCAATACCTCCTGCACATTTTCGTGCAGTTATATTTTTTGCAAAAATCATAAAAAAACAAATGAGAAAATATTGAAAATTTTTATTCCGACAATGTTTTTACCCGATTCCGCCCGCCTTGTGCAAAAGGGTGCTACGCACATAGGCCAACACAGTTGGCCCCTACGGAAGTCATAAAGATTAGGTTGTCGTTTCATTTTTACTACAATCGTAGGGGCGAACTTTGTTCGCCTAAAAGCATATATACTACGAAAACTCCCCTTTTGCGACAAAGGGGAGTTTAATTAACAATGCTGTATTACTTCTTTGGTACAAGCTTGTCCATGCCGCCCATATACGGACGAAGCGCCTCGGGGATTGTTACTGTGCCGTCTGCTTGCAGATTGTTCTCCAAAAAGGCAATCAGCATACGGGGCGGAGCAACAACGGTGTTGTTGAGAGTGTGGGCAAGGTAGTTGCCCTTCTCCCCTTTTACTCTAATCTTCAATCTGCGAGCCTGGGCGTCGGTCAGATTGGAGCAGGAGCCAACTTCAAAATACTTTTTTTGTCTTGGGGACCAAGCCTCAACATCAACCGACTTTACCTTTAGGTCTGCCAAATCGCCGGAGCAGCACTCCAGCGTGCGCACCGGAATATCCAGAGTGCGGAACAGGTCAACGGTGTTCTGCCACAGCTTGTCGAACCAGTAGGGGCTTTCCTCCGGCTTGCAGACAACAACCATCTCCTGCTTTTCGAACTGGTGGATACGATACACGCCGCGCTCCTCGATACCGTGGGCGCCCTTTTCCTTGCGGAAGCAGGGGGAATAAGATGTGAGAGTCATAGGCAGCTTTTCCTCCGGGGTGATGGTGTCGATAAACTTGCCTATCATGGAGTGCTCGCTGGTGCCGATAAGGTACAAATCCTCGCCCTCAATCTTGTACATCATGGCGTCCATCTCCTCAAAGCTCATTACACCGGTAACAACATGGGAGCGAATCATAAACGGCGGCACAACATAGGTGAATCCACGGTCAATCATAAAGTCGCGGGCGTAGCTGATTACTGCGCTGTGCAGACGGGCAATGTCGCCCATAAGATAGTAAAATCCGTTGCCTGCCACTCTGCCGGCTGCCTCCAGGTCGATGCCGTCAAAGGTCTCCATAATGTCGGTGTGGTACGGAATTTCGTAGTCGGGAACCACCGGCTCGCCGTAGCGCTGTACCTCCACATTTTCGCTGTCGTCCTTGCCGATTGGCACGGAGTCGTCGATGATGTTGGGTATCATCATCATGCGCTTTGTTACTTCCTCGTTAAGTTGAGTTTCGCGCTTTGCCAATTCCTCAAGCTCTTGGGCGTCCTTGGTGACCTGCTCCTTTAGAGCCATGCCCTCTTCCCTTTTGCCTTGGGACATCAGAGCGCCGATTTCCTTTGAGATTTTGTTACGATTGGCGCGCAGGGTGTCCGCCTTTGCGATTACCAAGCGCCTTTCCTCGTCCAGTGCGATTACCTCGTCAACCAGCGGCAGCTTTTTGTCCTGGAATTTCTTTTTGATATTCTCCTTTACTGCCTCCGGGTTTTCTCTTACAAATTTAATATCAAGCATTGTTTATCCTCCTATTTGGTTTGCTATGTTCTTTAGGTCGTCAAGGGAGTAGAACTCAATCTCCAGTGTGCCCTTGCTGCGGCCGTTATATACCTTGACCTTTCTGCCAAGGGCTTCTGTCAGCGCCAGCTCTACCTCGTCGTAGATTGAATCCCTGCGGCGAGCCTTGCGGGGTGCCTGGGATGACTCTGTCAGCGGGCGCTTTGCCAGCTTTTCTACATCACGGACGGTAAGTTTCTTTGAAACAATTTGGTCCGCTATCTCCTGAATCAATGCGGGCGAGTCAAAGGACAGCAACGCCCTTGCGTGGCCGGCACTTATGTCGCCGTTCTTGGTCATCTCCCTGACATTTTCCGGCAGGCGGAGCAGTCGCAGGGCGTTGGTGATTGCCGGTCGTGACTTGCCCACCGAGGTGGCAACCTCTTCCTGAGTGAAGCCGCATTTGTCAATCAATGCCTGCAGACCCTCTGCCTCTTCTATTGGATTTAGGTCCTCACGCTGTAGGTTCTCGATAATGGCTATCTCCATAGCCTCAGTATCGGACAGCTCCTTGATGATTACGGGAACCTCCTTTAGCTCGGCAAGTCGTGAGGCTCTCCATCTGCGCTCGCCGGCCACCAGCTGATAACCGCCGGTTGTCAGCGGCCTGACCAGTAAAGGCTGCAGTACGCCGTGCTGACGGATGGAATCTGCAAGCTCCTCCAACGCGCCTTGGTCAAAGGTTTTTCGCGGCTGGTCCTTGTTGGGGATAATTTCGTTTATGCCGAGAGTACCGGTGGACGATATATCGTCCATTCTGTTTTCCAGCATCAGTGCTCCCAGTCCCTTACCCAGTCCTGATTGCTTTTTTGCCATATTGTCCTCCTGTGTGTTGTATATGTTTAGTTAAAACTATTGTGCCCTTAGGAACTCGTCTGCGAATTTTTTGTACGCAAAGGACGGCTTTGAGTACTTTTCGTAATAAATTACCGGTTGGCCAAAGGACGGCGCCTCGGCAATCTTGACGGACCTTGGTATCATAGTCTTGTAGGGCTTGTTAGGAAAATACTTGTTAACCTCGTCTATCACTTGCTGAGTCAGCTTTAGGCGGCTGTCGTACATAGTAAACAAAACGCCCTCCAGTTCCAAATGCTCGTTGTAATGCTGTTTGATGGTCCTGACTGTGGATACCAGCTGGCTCAGACCCTCCAAGGCGTAGTATTCGCATTGCAGAGGCACTATCAGCGTGTCGGAAGCCACCAATGCATTGATGGACAGCAGACCCAGGCTGGGAGGACAATCGATAACAATGTAGTCGAATTCCATACGCAGAGAAGCAATGGCTTTTTTGAGTACGCTGTTGCGGTCTTCCTTTTCGCCCAGTTCCAGCTCGGCGCCTGCCAAATTCATATTGGCCGGCAGTAAAAACAGATTTTTGAATTCTGTTTCTATCATTATTGCGCGAGCAGATGTGTCGTTTATCAGCATATCGTAGGTGGATGCGTAAACCTCGCTTTTGTCAACACCAACGCCGGATGTGGAGTTGCCCTGGGGGTCAACATCAATCAGCAGGGTTTTCTTTCCTTTTGCGCCCAGTGCAGCCGCCATGTTTACGCAGGTGGTAGTTTTTCCTACACCGCCTTTTTGGTTGAATATTGCAACTGTCTTGCCCATGTTTCACCTCGTGTTATTAATAAAGACATTATACACCCATTATTCGGGATTATCAAGTGTTTCACATGAAACATTGGTGACTTTTTTGCGGGAATATGTATCCTTTGAGAGATTACCACAATATCTTGTGTTGTTTCACATGAAACATAAAAAACGCAAGACGGACAAGCATAAGCCTGTCCGTCCCGCGTGATGAAAAGAGGAGAATATGTTTAAAACGGTTGCCCGTTTTAAGCCTGATTTGTGTTTAGCACCTTTAACGGTGTAACTGTATTTTTGTTTTTCGGTATTCTTACATGAAATTCGATGTAGTCGTCGGTTTCTGTTTTGTCGGATACAGCGTCAATACCCGACGCCTTCATTGTCTTTATCGCCTTATTTACTGTGTTTATGAATATGCGCAGGTCCTTGTATATTGTAGGCGTATTTTTTCGTACCTTCGGCGACTTGTCCTGCATGGAGGCAATGAATTTTTCTGTTTGGTCCACATTTAGTGCTTTTTCTACTATAATATTCAGCACGGACCATATATCTTGTTCTGTTTGGAGGGTTAACAACGCTCTGGCGTGCCTTTCTGTCAAGCCGTGTGATTCGATAAAATACCGTACATCCGGCGGTAATTTTAGCAATCTCAGCTTGTTGGACAACGCGGATTGGCTTTTGCCCAGCCTTTTAGCCACCTGGCTTTGGGACAAACCAAAGTGATTTACCAATTGACCCAGGGCAGTTGCCTCCTCAAAAAATGTCAGGTCGCTGCGCTGTATGTTTTCCAATATAGAAATCATTGCGCTGTTTTCCGTGTCGCATTCCAGCACCACACAGGGTACGGTTTGCATATTAGCCAGGATTGCACCCCTGAGTCTGCGCTCGCCGGCAATCACCTCGTAGTATTCGCTGTTGTTGATTCGCCTTATCAGCAAGGGCTGTAGTATGCCGTTTTCCTTTATGGAGTCCGCCAGCTCCAGCATCTCTTCGCTGTCGAACTTATGTCGGGGCTGGTAGGGATTGGGCAGCAGCCTTTCGGTGGGTATCCGGCTTATGTCTTGCATTGGGGTTCATCCTTTCCGTAACACAATAGTACCACAGCGTAGAACAAAAATAAAGGATTTCCCATCGTGAGAAATCCTTTTTGTTCGACAATATATTACATTATTATAGGGGTTGGGTGGTGATTTTTTTGTTCTTTCGGGGGTATTTTGTCGGAGTTTGCGATATTTTACTTACCACAGCCATACTTCTGCCGTCTCCGTTGGGCAAATTATAGGCTTGCGTGAGGGTAATTTCGCCGCCTAAGGCGGTGATGGCATCTGCGGCGGGTGTTACATCGTCGTCACTGCCCTTGAGGGCTATCAGACTGCCGCCGATTTTTACAAAGGGGAGGCAGTACTCTGCCAGTACATTCATGGGGGCGACGGCTCTGGCGGTTGCAATATCAAATGTTTCACGCAAACGGGGGTCCCTGCCCAGCTCCTCGGCTCTTCCGTGTATCAGCCGGGCGCTCAATCCACATTCGTCCAGCACCGCCTGCAAAAAGGTTAGGCGCTTTGCCAGGGCGTCGATAAGCACCGCGTCTATATGAGGATTTGCTATCAAAAGAGGTATCGACGGAAAGCCGGCGCCGGTACCCACATCCACCAGCCTTGTGCCTGCCTGCAAGTCGCAGTACCTGCTCACAACCAGGCTGTCCACAAAGTGCTTTGTTACTATCTCGTCGGGGTGGGTAATGCCGGTAAGATTCATTTTTTCATTCCATTCCACCAGCAGCTTGGCATAAATATCGAACCTTTCGGCGGCTTCGTCATTTAGCTCTACGGCAAATTCGGCAGATTGGGTGCGTAAAAGTTCCTTGTTTATCATAATGACTCCAAAATTATGTTAAGTGCAGTAATATCCGCAGGGTTTACTCCGCTGATTCGACCGGCTTGACCCAGATTTTGGGGTCTGATACGGCTCAGCTTTTCCACAGCCTCCAGCCGCAGACCCTTCAGTTGGCTGTAGTCTATGTTGTCGGGAATTTTTTTGGACTCAATTCGGCGCATCTCCTTGATTTGCGCCTCCTGCTTCTTGATATATCCCTCATATTTTATGCTGATTTCCACCTGCTCAAAAATTTCGTATGGCAGGTTGGGTCTGTCTGTGTCAAGGGGAGCAAGGTCGGCGTAGGTAATCTGCGGCCGACGCAGCAGCTCTATCATTTTCAGTCCGGTTTTTGCCGGGGCTGTGCCTTTTGATACAAGAATATTTTGCAGCTCCTGGGAGAGAGGGATGGACAGGTTGGATACCCGCTTAAGCTCCTTGCGAATCAGCTCCTGCTTTTCACAGAAACGGGCATATCTCTCGTGGCTGATAAGCCCGATTTCGTGCCCCAGGGGCGTAAGTCGGGCGTCTGCATTGTCCTGCCGCAGTACAAGTCGGTACTCACTGCGGGAGGTCATCATTCGGTAGGGGTCGGTGCAGCCCTTGGTTACCAGGTCGTCAATTAGAGTGCCGATATATGAGCCGCCCCGGTCCAGAATGATTTGCTCCTTGCCCTGTACCTTGCGGGCGGCGTTAATTCCCGCCACAAGACCCTGCGCCGCCGCTTCCTCGTATCCGCTGGAGCCGTTGAACTGGCCTGCGCCGTAGAGTCCGTCAATATCGTTGAACTCAAGAGTTGCTTTAAGGGCGGTGGGGTCCACGCAGTCATACTCGATGGCGTATGCGGCACGCATAACCTGTGCGTTTTCCAGTCCCGGTATGGTATGGATAAAGTCCAGCTGTACATCCTCCGGCAATGACGAGGACAATCCCTGCAGATACAGCTCCTCGGTATTTAGACCGCAGGGCTCAATAAACAACTGGTGCCTCTCCTTGTCGGCAAACCGTACGATTTTGTCCTCAAAGCTGGGACAGTATCGAGGGCCCTTGCCCTCAATTTTGCCGCTATACATTGGACTGCGGTGCAGATTGTCCAGTATAATCTGCTTTGTCCTGTCGTTGGTATATGTAATGTGGCAGTTGACCAGATTCTTTGGCGGGATATCGGTGTCAAAGGAGAATGCAACCGTGTGCTCGTCACCCTCCTGCACCTCCAGTCCCTCAAGGTTGACGCTACGACGGTTAACCCGTGAGGGGGTTCCGGTCTTGAATCTACGCAGGGGGATATTCAATTTTTTCAGCGCCTGTGCCAATTCATTGGCAGGGAACATACCGTCCGGCCCCGATTCGTAGGAAACATCGCCGATATACACTCTGCCCCCCAGGAATGTGCCGGTTGCAATAATTACCGCCCGGGCAGAAAAAACAGCCTCAAGCCTGGTCTTAACATACCATATATTATTTTCCTTATATATATCCACGATTTCGCCTTGGCGAATATCCAGATTTTCTGTTAGCTCCAGTGTGTGCTTCATACCGGCGGAATATTCTCTGCGGTCAATCTGGGCCCTGAGGGAGTGCACGGCAGGTCCCTTGCCCAAATTCAGCATACGGGATTGGATGGAATATTTGTCGGCGGCCTTACCCATTTCGCCGCCCAGGGCATCAATTTCTCGCACAAGATGACCCTTGGATGTACCGCCTATGGATGGGTTACAGGGCATATTGCCCACCCAATCCAGATTGATGGTAAACACGGCGGTACTCGCTCCAAGGCGCGCCGAAGCAAGGGCGGCCTCAATACCGGCGTGCCCTGCGCCAATTACTATTACATCATATTCGCCTGCAAAATATTCCATTTATTTTCCCACACAAAATTTACTGAATATATTGTTAACAACCTCGGTGGTTGCCTTTTTTCCCGTTAATGACAGCAGTTGGTCGGCGGCGCCGTCAATCATAACATTGATTGCGTCGTAGGTTATGCCCGTTTTCACCCCGTCCATTGCCTGGGTCAGGCAGTCCAGGGCATTTTGGCAATTCTGTCGCTGTCTTGCGTTGGCAAGCATTGGGGCGGTGGAGTCAAAGTCGGCAACGCCCAGCATATCCCGAACACAGGCGCTCAGCTCCTCCGGGCCCAAGCCCTCCTTTGCGCTGACGGTAACCACATTGTCAAAGGATTGCTGGATTGTGTCCATATCAATGCTCTGCTTCAGGTCGGATTTGTTGATAACGGCAACGGCATTACGACCCCTGCATTTTTCTATCAGCTGTAAGTCGTTTCGGTTCAGGTCTTCGCTGCCGTCAAACACCGCCATAACAAGCTCCGCGTCCTCCAACGCCTTATATGCGCGCTCTATGCCGATGCTCTCTACCACATCGCCGGAGTCCCTGATTCCGGCTGTGTCACGCAGGTGCAGTACTATGCCGTCCAAAGTAACGCTGTCCTCGATTACATCCCTGGTGGTACCCTCGATTTGGGTAACGATACTGCGTTCCTTGCCTACCAGCATATTCATAAGACTGCTTTTGCCCACATTGGGTCTGCCCACAATGGCAGTATCCACGCCGTTGGTAATGGTTTGGCCGTTGTTGTAGCTTGCCAGCAGCCGGCTTAATTGGTGGATACAGTGGGTGAGGGTTTTCTTTAGCTGCGCCTCCTCCAGCTCCGGTATCTCCTCGTCGGGATAGTCCACCCAGGCTGCCATTAGTGCCGATGTGTCCAGCAGTTGGGTAAGTACAGCATTAATTTTTTTACTTAACGAGCCCTGCAATGCGCTGTATGAGGCACGCATTGCCTCCTCACCTTGGGCGCTAATCAGCTCTGCCACCGATTCTGCTTGGGTCAAGTCCATTTTTCCGTTGAGGAATGCCCGCTTTGTAAATTCGCCGGCTCCGGCAGGCACAGCACCTGCGTCCAGTACCGCCTGCAGGGTTTTGTTGACTACCAGCATACCGCCGTGTACGGATATTTCTGCCACATCCTCACCGGTGTAGCTTTTTGGAGCACGAAAAATCAGGGCAACGCCGTTGTCACTGCCCTTGCCGTCGATAATTACTGTACCGTACTTGGCTCTGTAGCCCTCCAGGTCAGACAGCCTGGAGCCGTCCATGGGGGAGAACACCTTTTCGGCAACGGATATTGCATTGCTGCCGCTGATTCTGATAACGCCGATGCCTCCGGGGGCATTGCCTGTGGCTATTGCGGCTATTGTGGTGTCCTGTGTCATACTTTTTACCTCAAAATAATACAAAATGGCGAACGCCAACCGTCCGCCATTCATTTGTTAGTCCTTATTAACCTCGATTTTGCCGAACTTTGGCAAATCTGCTCTGTCAACCTTTTGCTCTCTGTTAGGGTCAACCTGGGGTGCGGCAGGCTTTTGGCCTCTGCCTCTGCGGTTGCCGTTTGAGCGTGGCTTAACTCCGCCTGTAGGCTCCAGGATTACTCTTCTTTCCTGATTGTAGCCTACCGAACGGGACTCAACACCCTCAATTTCCTGTATTGTGGTGTGGATAATGCGACGCTCGTAGGGATTCATGGGGTCAAACTTGTAGCTTCTGCCGGTGCGAAGAACATAGGCAGCGTGCTTCTTTGCCAGGGATTGCAGAGTTTCGTTGCGCTTTTCTCTGAAGTCGCCGACATTGATGGATACTCTGACATATCCGCCCGAATTCTTTTTCATAATAAGGGACATAAGGTACTGGATGCTGTCCAGAGTGTCCCCGTGGTGACCGATGATGATACCGCAGTCGTCGCAGTCAAGGTCCATTGTGATTACGCCGTCCTCATACTTGGCGTCAATACTTGCGCCCTCAACCTTGAGTCCCTCAAGAATCTTGGCAAGATGGGATTTGGCAACCTCAAGGTCAACATTTTGCGGAAAATCCTTTTCCTTTTTTGGCTCGGTTTTCTTTTCTGCCTTTGGGGCGGGCTTTGCTGCCTTTGGGGTGTCCTTCTTTTGTGCAGGCTTTGCGGCCTGCTTGTTTTGCTCCTGCTTTTTCGCTTTCTTTGGAGCCTTCTTTTCCTTAGTGCCGTCATCGTAGCTTGCCTTAACCTTGGCGTCGGTGCCACCGAAGATGCCCAAAAACTTCTTCTTTGGCATTTCTACGACCTCGATTTTAACATCAGCTGTCAGTGGGGCATTAAGTCCGGTCTTCGCAGAGACGGTAGCCTCTTCGATGGTTTTGCCGGTACCGATAAATTCTTTTATCATATATCCTCCGTACTGATTTGCTATTTATTAGCTTTTTTTATGCTTTCCTCACGGGCGCGCCGCTGGATAGTGTTCTCTATCATTTCGCGGGCAACATTGCGCTTCGGGGGGAAGAATTTTGCCATAACAAGCTGTTGTACCATAGCAACCAGGTTGGAGATAATCCAGTAGAAGCCTACTGCCGCAGATACCTTGAATGCGATGTAGAATGAGAAGAAAGGCATCATCAACATCATAATCAGCATTTGGGATGACTGCTGTGCTGCTGCGGGATTTGTCTTCTTTTGTATCATAGTTGACAGTACAGTGGAGGCAAGGGATGTTACCAAGCACAGGATTGGGATTATTACGATAAGTCCGTCCTTCCAGTGGGGGGTCTGTGTCATATCCAGGGAGCCGATGTACATATGGCTCTTGTATGCCTCGATAGCTTGCACCTTTTCCTCTGTAAAGAGGGTGGGGAATTGCTCCATCAGGGTAGCCTTGTAGTTGGCAAAGTTCTGGAGCAGTTCAATCTGAAAGTATGATGCGCCGCCCTTGGTGGTAAATCCGATTGCCTCGGCAATAGCCTGGCTGTTGTCGGCAATCTTTACGCCCAGGATATACTCGATAGGGTAGTAGATGATACCGATGATACCCATCAGGAATACCATCTGGAACATCATGGGTCCACAGCCCATATTCATGGGGTTGTGTCCCTCGCGGGCATATAGCTCCTGCATTTCCTCGTTCATCTTTTGGCGGTCGCGGGGGTCGTTTGAGCCCGCATACTTCTTTTGAATTTTTTGGATTTTTGGCTGCATTCTGGTGGTTTTTGCCATTGTCTTCTGCTGCTTCATATTGAGGGGGAACAGCACCAGACGGGTGGCAACGGTAAATACAATCAACGCCAGGAAGTACTTGTAGTCAAAGACTATCAGCAAGCCCTCCATACATTTGCCAAAAAACCAATAAAGGGGCTTAAAAATAGCCATTCCGTTGTTTACGGCGGCCATGTTTATCAATGTGTCAAACATTATAACTCGTGTCCTCTTTATTATCTTTCTTTTTTAGGGGGAACGGGGTCATAGCCACCCTTGAACAAGGGATTGCACCTCATAATCCTCCGTGCAGCCAGCAGACTGCCCTTGATTATGCCGTGTATCTCTATTGCCTCAATAGCATATTGGGAGCAGGTCGGGGTATATCGGCAGCAGCCTTGCCCAAACCTGGGCGACAGGGTCAGCCGGTATGTGTTGATAAGGAAAATCAGCGCAGCCTTAATCTGCTTTTTTATCCAATTCATTGATGACTCCCAGCGACAGTAGGTGGTCGCTCATTGCTCGGTGTACATCCTGCATCTTTACGCGGGAGGTCCCGGTGCGGGCAACGAACACAATGTCCCAGCTGCCGCTGATGCTGTGGCTCAGCTCTCGGTATGCGGCACGGATAACTCTGCGTGAGCGATTGCGTGCCACGGCGTTGCCTATTTTTTTGCTGGTGGTGATTCCGGTGCGGCATCCGCCGCCGTTACGCCTCATTGCGTAGGTTACCAGCACAGGTGACGCCTTGCTTTTGCCTCGGTAGTACAGCCTGCGAAAATCCTTGTTTTCCTTTATGGTTTGACTATTCACAAAACCATTCCTCATTTTGACTCAGTAATGCTGCAACGGAAATTAGTAAGACAGGGTCTTTCTTCCCTTAGCACGGCGGCGAGCCAGTACCTTTCTGCCGTTCTTGGTGGACATTCTCTTTCTGAAGCCATGTACCTTCTGGGCATGTCTCTTCTTAGGCTGGAAAGTTCTTTTCATTCTTTTTCACTCCATTCACAAAGACTAAACTTGTCTTAATCTTTTATAATCTCTGCACGGTATAGTACAGGAAATTGCTCATAGAAACACTAATAGCCTTGATATTATATATTAAAACAATATTATTTGTCAACAAAAACTTGTTTTTATTTTGATTATATTATATAATGACACTATATGTTGGGGGTGATACCTGTGGCAACAACAAGAGTACCAAAAAAATGGGGCACGGCGCTGTACAGCCTGGGCATATTTTTTCTTATGTTCTGCTTCCAAAAGACCTATCAGTCCGGCATTTTCTTTATTGACTATCGGTACACATATCCCAATATTGCCATTGTTTTTTTGCTGGCAGTGGTGTTTACCGCGGCATACTATTTGCGGTACCGGGATTTGGTTACCGTGGGCAGAGTCACACACTATATGTCAGTTGCGGTGGTAATCAGCTACATCATATATCGATGGCTGTTTCGGGATTGGGTGCTTAATCATTTTGAGTACATCACCGACGATTATCACTTTATATTTTGCGCCGTTTGCCTTATGGCTGTGCTGGTTACTGCCGGCGTTGCCCGTCTGTCGGTCAAGACCGGCAGCATCGGCTTCAACGACTTTTATACCCATTTTGTCAAGGGGGCTGTGTGGCTTTTTGTTCTGTGCTTTTTGTTTTTGTTTTTCCTGAACAGGAGCCAGGGCGAGATGGAGTACCGGGACGCAAATTTGATTCCCTTTAGAGGGGAGCTGAATGTGCTGTTCCATTTGGGCGACAGTCTTATGGCGGATTTTCATCTGGTGGGTAATATAGTGTTTTTCGGTCTGTTTGGATTACTGGTTGCCAGCTGTGTGCGCAGTCATAAAATCATTATAGGCTGGGCGCTGCCGGTTGCCGTCAGCATTATGCTGGAGATATACCAGTACCTGTCCTGCCACGGCGACCCGGATATTGATGATGTTATAGCCAACACCCTGGGGGCAATTCTCGGCGTGGCGGCATACCAAATAGTAAGCAAATATTTGTTATCAAAGGAGAGGGATGCAGTATGATAGGAATTATCGGCGCAATGGATGTTGAGGTCAATTCCCTAAAATCAAAGGTTGTCAACGGCACGGTCACCAATATTGCCGGAGTGGATTATGTTATGGGCGCCATACACAATGTTATGGTGTGCGTTGCCCAGTGTTCTCCGGGCAAGGTCAATGCCGCCCTGTGCGCCCAGGCTATGATAGACAAGTTTGCTCCGGATATGATTATCAATGTGGGTGTGGGCTGTTCTCTGTCACCGTCGGTAGTAATAAAAAATATTGTGATTGCCGACGATGTGTGCCAGTACGACATAGACATAACCGCATTGGGTGAGCCCGGCGGATTTATCAACGGCCTTAATGTGGTCAAGATTCCCTGTGACAAAACAATCAGCGAGCTGCTGGCTCGGTCCGCCATTAATTGCGGCGAAAAAATACACCGGGGCACAGTTGCCTCCGGCGACACCTTTATTGCCGACACAGAGCTCAAGGAGCGTATTGCCGCCGACTTTGGGGCAATTTGCGGCGAGATGGAGGGGGGAGCAATCGGTCATGTGTGTGCCGCCAACGGCGTTGCCTTTGCCGTACTGCGCTCCATAAGCGACGGCGGTGACGAGAACTCCCTGATGGATTACCCCACCTTCAAAAAAATTGCAGCCTCCATATCCACCGGCGTTATCCTGGATTTTATTGATACCCAAAAAACACAGCTGGAGCTGGAGCTTGTATAAATAAAAAAGGACGGTTTCCCGTCCTGTGTGCAGATAAAATTATGATATAAAGTGGGAGAGGATGTACTCCTCAGCCTCGGAAATCAGCGTTTGCAGTGCAGAGAGCTGTGCGTCCGGCAGAGTACCGGTGCGGCTCTTGTCCTCAATGAACACCGTGCGAGCGTCCTGGATGGCAACTGCGGCCGACGCCAGCTCGCGAGCAACGGAGTAGTCAATCTTGAACATTTCCTTGGGGAGCATACCCGCCTTTTCCATAGTCAGGGCGCCTCGGTACAACGACAGCATAAGATAGTCGTAGATGTACTCCATGCCCATACGGTCGTGGATGGCGGAGGTGGCAATCTCCAGCATATATCTGGTGGAGGTAGCCAATGTTTTCATAGAGCCGGTGTCGTCGCTGTTCTCAAAGGCTTGCAGCAGGTCGTTGCCGGAGCCGTTGCGGTTGTTGGTAACGCCCAAAAGATAGTCGGTGGTAACGCCGTAGTACTTGCTGCACTTGATAACAAAATCCAGACCGCACTCTCTGATGCCTTTTTCGTAATGGGACAGCAATGCCTGGGATATGCCCAGGTCGGCAGACGCCTTTTTTTGGCTGATGCCCCTCTCTTTTCTTAATTGTGACAGTACAGAAGAGAATTTGGACAGCTTTTCCTGTCCTTCGGTTGTCTTGCTCATATACAATACCCCTAACAAGTTATACATATCGTAATACATCACATTATAAACCTGATTATACAGAAAGTAAATATATATTAAGGTTTTGTTATTTTTTTGTAATATATCGACGAATTACTACAAATTGTGGAGGAAAATAAAATGAAAACATACACTCTGTATTTGTTCCGTCACGGACTAACAAAGGGAAATCTTAACGCACAGTATATTGGGCATACAGATTATCCACTCACAACATTTGGTATAGAACAGCTGCACGACATCAAAGCAAAGCACCATTATCCCCAGGTGGACGCGGTGTTTACCTCCCCCCTGAAAAGGGCTGTTGAGAGTGCAAATATTATGTTCCCAAATAATAACAAAATTGTAATAGATAATTTTATTGAGTACAATTTCGGCGAATTTGAGGAGTGTACTGCAGAGGATTTGAAGGATAATGACGAATTTAAGGCGTGGCTACACGGGGATATTCATGCTCGTCCTCCCTTTGGGGAGAGCAATGCCGAATTTGTACAGCGAATCTGTGCCGATTTTGAAAAAATCATAGACGGCTGTATCTCCACCGGGACAGAGAGGATTGCCATAGTTGCACACGCAGGAGTGCTGATGACCATCCTTTCCTGCTACGGCTTGCCCGAGGCGCCTATGGCACATTGGCAGATGGACGCCGGGTACGGATTCAAGCTGCGAATCACCCCCTCCCTATGGATGCAGGTTCGCAAGATGGAGGTAGTGGACACTGCTCCCGAATCCATGAAAGAAGAACAGTAAACACAACAACATCCCGACACCACAACATCGCAACACCCCGGCTGCTACAGTCGGGGTGTTATATTATATACATTATATATACAACAATTTTGATTTTGCCATTTACTTTATAAATCGGTCAATGGCGGTGTTGAGCTCCTCCAGCATTTGCATATCTCCGTCCTCAACGGCGTGGACTATGCAATGCTCCAGATGGTCCTTTAGTATCACCTTGCCGGTGTTGTTGATAGCGGACTTTACCGCCGCCAGCTGAATCAATACCTCGCTGCAATCCCGGTCATCCTCCACCATTGCTTTTACCTTTTGCAGGTGGCCGATGGCACGGGCAAGGCGGTTGGACACCTCTTGGCGGTGCTCCTCGGTGTGATGGTGATGATTCATACTAATTACCATAGCCTTTCCGGCTACAAATAGTTTTGTAAAAAATCCTAACGCCTTACTGTAGCCGGGTAAGGCGCATAACGAAAATTTTTGCGGGATACAACAGGATTAGCGTAATTTTTTCTAATCCTCCAAAAAATGAGCCATTATCCCCGGGCCGAAGTCGATATAGTTGCCGGTAGCCTTGGCGGTTTCCTCGTTGATTGTGTCCACACCGCTGTTTTTTTCGGCGTTTTTGTGGTAAATCAGGTATGGCACCGGGTCGCCGGCGTGGGTGCGAGTGACTATTGGGGTGGGGTGGTCCGGCAGAATCATAATCTTGTAGTCATCATATTCCCTCAGGCCCTCAAGCAGCAGCGGTAGTACCTCTCGGTCAATGATTTCGATGGATTTTACCTTGTTTTCCGGCTCATTGCGGTGGCCGCACTCGTCCGGAGCCTCAAAGTGGATATATACCAAATCGTCTTTTTTCAGCAGCTCCAGGGCAGCCCTTGCCTTGCCCTCAAAATTGGTGTCGATGTAGCCGGTTGCACCCTCAACCTCTGCCACATCCATTTTTGCACAGCCGCCCAGACCTTTGATTAGGTCAACGGCGCTGACAACGCCGCCTTTGATACCGTATATGTTCTCAAAGCTGTCAAAGGCAGGTCTTGTGCCCTCGCCCCACATCCAGATGCTGTTGGCAGGACGCTTGCCCTCTGCCTTGCGCTTTATGTTGACCGGGTGGTCCTTTAGCAGGTCGTAGGATTTTTTCATCATATCTATCAGGGGCTTTGCGTTTTCGCTTTGACTTAGGTACTCGGTGATTACCTTGCCGGTAATGTCGTGGGGAGGGGTCATTTTGCCCAAGTCGGTGGTACCCTTGTCCCAAATCAGGCAGTGACGGTAGCTGACCCCCGGATAAAATTTGAACTCATCGGTTCCAAGCTTTTCGTCAATATACTTTATCAGTATTTCGGCCTCCTCGGTGCTTATGTCGTCTGCGCAGTAGTCCTCTATGGTCTTTTGCTCGTATGGCAGGTCGTCCTCGCTGAGAGTAACCAAATTGGTACGCAGGGACACATCGCTGCTCTTCATATCTATCCCTATGCTGGCAGCCTCCAGCGGGCTTCTTCCTGTGTAGAACTTCATTGGGTCGAATCCCATTACGCTCATATTAGCCACATCGCTGCCCGGCTTCAGTCCCTCTGCCACAGTCCTTACCAGTCCTACCTCGCCCCTCTGGGCCAGCCAATCCATATTCGGCTTTTTTGCACACATCATGGGAGTCTTTCCGTTCAATGCAGGCACGGGATAGTCGGCCATGCCGTCATATAATACTACTATATACTTTCTCATTATAGCCTCTCCTAACATTAACAGGGAGCAACGGTGGTTGCTCCCTTTAGTTTTACTTAAAGTAGTTTACACCACTCTCAAAAATCTTCATATCTTTTTCGTAAGGTACATTCTTGTACAGATTATCGCCCTTGCGCTCGCAGTGACCCATCTTGCCCAGTACTCTGCCGTCGGGAGAGGTGATACCCTCGATAGCGCATACGGAGCCGTTGGGGTTGAAGGGCATATCGTCGCATACCACGCCGTCCAGGTCAACATATTGGGTGGCAATCTGGCCGTTGGCAGCCAACTGTCTTACCACATCGTCGTTGGCAACAAATCTGCCCTCGCCGTGGCTGATAGGTACAGCGAACACATCCCCTGCCTTAACGCTGCTGAACCACGGGGACTTAACGCTGGTAACACGGGTGTATGCCATGGACGATATATGTCTGCCGATGGTGTTGAATGTCAGGGTGGGGTCGTCCTCCCTGATGTTAACAATCTCGCCGTAGGGCACAAGTCCCAGCTTGATGAGAGCCTGGAATCCGTTGCAGATACCCAGCATAAGACCGTCGTTTTGGTTGAGGTGACGGCTGATAGCATCGCTAACCTTGGGGTTGCGGAATGTGGTGGCAATAAATTTGCCTGAGCCCTCCGGCTCGTCACCGCCGGAGAATCCACCGGGCAGCATAACGATTTGTGCTTTGCCGATTTCCTCCACCATTTTGTCGATTGTTTCGTTAATATCGGCGGGAGTCAGGTTGTTGACTACCAAAATTGAAGTCTCTGCCCCTGCCTTTTCGAAGGCTCTGGCTGTGTCAACCTCGCAGTTAGTACCCGGAAAAGCGGGAATGAACACTCTGGGCTTTGCAACCTTGTTCTTTGCGATAAAAATGGAGCGCTCGTTGTATAGCGGTACCTCCATCGGCGCGTGGGCTCTCTTGCCGCTGTCGGTGGGGAACACCTTTTCCAGCTTGCCGGTCCACAGGTCAATCAGGTCGTCGCAGGTATATACCGTGCCGTCGATAATGAACACGCTGTTGTCGTTGGTTTTGCCCAGCTCGATACCGTCGAACGCCTCGCTGTCAGCCAGCTCCAGCACAAAGCTGCCCTGCATCGGCGCAAACAATGTTTGGGGCACCAGATTTTGTGCAAAGGTAAAGCCGGTTTTGTTGCCGAATGCCATCTTGCACACGGTAGCGGCGGCGCCGCCCTCTTTTACTACTCCGGCTGCCAGCACGGTGCCGTCCTTTACGGCGTGGGCAACCCTTACCATCAGAGCCATTGCCTCGTCATACTTTGGCAGGCCTGTATCGGTATCCACCGGGATTGGTACAAGCTTTACCGTACTGCCGATTCTCTTGAACTGGGAGGATACGGTTTCGCTTGCTTTTGTTATTCCCACAGCAAAGGATACCAGCGTCGGGGGAACATCCAGGTCGTTAAAGCTGCCACTCATACTGTCCTTGCCGCCGATTGACGGTGTGTGGTAGCCCAGCTGTGCGCTCAGAGCACCCAGCAGTGCCGACGTGGGCTTGCCCCAGCGCTTGGGGTCATCGGTCATACGCTCAAAGTATTCCTGGAATGTGAGCCTTGCTCTGCTTGGGTCACAGCCTACGGCAGCCAGCTTTGCCAGTGATTCTGTTACCGCAAAGGCTGCGCTGTGGAAGGGTGACCAGCGTGACAGCTTGGGAATAAAGCCGTAGGACATTACTGTTGCGGTGTCGGTTTCGCCCTTTTCCAGCGGAATTTTTGCAACCATTGCCTCCTCGGGAGTCAGCTGGTATGCGCCGGCATAAGGCATAAGCACCGTTGCGGCGCCGATGGAGGAGTCAAATCTCTCCACAAGTCCCTTTTGGCTGCATACCTCCAGTCGGGACAGGTTGTCTGCAAGGGCCTGAGCATTGCTTTTGCCCCTCAGCACCTCCGGCACGGCAGTACGATACTCGTCGTCGCCGATTGCCTCTATTTCTGCCTTGGTGTGCTGTACTACACCGTTTGTATTCAGGAAGTCGCGGCTGACATCAACAATCTTGTCGCCACGCCATATCATCTCAAGTCTGTTTGTGTCGGTAACGGTGGCAACTACCGTGGATTCCAGATTTTCTGCTTTTGCAAGGTCGGCAAATTTTTGGACATCGTTTTTGTCCACTACTACTGCCATACGCTCCTGGCTCTCGGAGATAGCCAGCTCCGTACCGTCAAGGCCCGCATACTTCTTTGGTACTGCGTCCAGGTCAATCTTCAGTCCGTCTGCCAGTTCGCCGATTGCAACCGACACGCCTCCTGCGCCGAAGTCGTTGCAGCGCTTAATCATTCTTGCAACCTCCGGATTACGGAACAGACGCTGAATTTTGCGCTCGGTGGGTGGATTACCCTTTTGTACCTCTGCGCCGCAGGTCTCGATGGACTTGCTGTCGTGAGCCTTTGATGAGCCGGTAGCGCCGCCGCAGCCGTCACGGCCTGTGCGACCGCCCAGCAGAATGATTGCATCGCCGTCCCTTGGCACCTCACGAATTACATTTGCCTTTGGTGACGCACCCACTACTGCGCCGATTTCCATACGCTTTGCCACATAGCCCTCGTCGTACAGCTCCACAACCTGGCCGGTTGCCAAGCCTATCTGGTTACCGTAGGAGGAGTAGCCCTGGGCCGCGCCCACCGTGATTTTGCTTTGGGGCAGCTTGCCCTCCATAGTGTCCTCAAAGGAGGTGGTGGGGTCGCCTGCGCCGGTAACTCTCATTGCTTGGTACACATAGGCTCTGCCTGACAGCGGGTCGCGGATAGCACCGCCCAGACAGGTTGCCGCGCCGCCAAAGGGCTCAATCTCTGTGGGGTGATTGTGGGTCTCGTTTTTGAACTGAATCAGCCACGGCTCCTTTTTGCCGTCAATCTCTACCTGGGCGTTAATGGAGCAGGCATTGATTTCCTCGCTCTCGTCAAGGTCGTTGACATAGCCGCGCTTCTTGAGTACCTTTGTGCCGATGCACGCCATATCCATCAGGCACATAATCTTGTCCTTGCGCTCGCCATATACCTCGTGCCTTACGGCAAGGTAGTCCTGCAAGGTTTTTTCGATAGCGGCACTGTACTTGCCGGGGTTAATCTTTATGTCGTCCAGCTGGGTGGCGAATGTGGTGTGACGGCAGTGGTCACTCCAGTATGTATCTATTACCTTTAGCTCGGTTAGTGAAGGGTCCCGGCTTTCGTCATTCTTAAAATAGTCACGCACCCAACAAAGGTCTGCAATACTCATGGCAAAGCCCATTGATGCGTGGTACTGTGCAATTTCGTCGTCGCTCATTGCGATAAAGCCGTTGATACGAACTATGTCGGCGGGCACATCGTATTGGATGTCCAGGCTTTCGGGCTTGTCCATGGACGCCTCGCGGGACTCCACCGGATTGATGATATAGCCCTTAATCTTCGCAAAATCGGCGTCGGTGATGTCGCCCTTTACGGCAATAATCTTTGCACTGGCAACCTTTGGCCTTTCGCCGGCAGTCAGCAGCTGGATGCACTGTGCCGCGCTGTCAGCTCTCTGGTCGTACTGTCCCGGCAAATATTCCGTAGCAAAGTATCTCCATCCTTGTGGAAATTCTACGCTGTAATATACATTGTCAAGATTGGTTTCGGAAAAAACTTCCTTTACTGCTCGGTCAAATTCGTCGCCGGTGAGCCCCTGGGCGTCATAGCGATTGATGATTCGCAGCTCCTCCAGTCCGGCAATACCGACATTGTTCTTCAGGTCCTGCAGGGTCTGGCCTGCTTCAATGTCGTTGCCCTTTTTCTTTTCTACATAAATGCGAAATACATCTGCCATACGGTCTTCTCCTTCACAATAATGATTATTCAATTTGTTATAATACCATATTTTTTTAATAAATGCTATACAAAAATTAATTAATATACATATTTTTGTGAAAATAATAAATGATTTGTTAATTTTTTGTCAAAGCTATTGGCTTTTTTCTGTTCTCTGTTATAATGGAGATGACAGCAGGGGACATAATACCCCTCTGCTCAGCATAAAATGAAAGGGGAGTGATAGCGTGGCCGAATTCGACGAGATGGCTTTGGATGTCAATTTTTGTTCCTGCCTTATTGACAAGGCAGACAACCTTAAGGTGTTGGAGTGTGACAGCCATTTTTGTGACTTTGTGGGTATTCACCCCTCCAAGGTTAAGCAGGGCAAGCTATTCCTTCACAATGTTTTGATTCCTCACGAGAGGGAGAGCTTTATGCGCCGTTTGTGCAAAAAGAATTCGCCCTATGTGTATATAAATTGCCGTATCAAGGACCATACCGGCGCATACAATTTTGTGCATTGTACTTGCCACAATATGCCGGATTCCACCCTTTGTCACATCACCTTTGCCGACATCAGCCAATCCATAGAGCGCTCCAGGGCGCTGGAGGCGGAGGCCAAGGAGATGAACAATCTTATCGACCTGGTTAACTGCGGCGTGTGTCTGTTCAAGGTTGACCAGAATATGCACTTTGAGGTGCTGTATGCCAACAAGACCTGCTACAGGTTTTTCGGCACAACGAAGGAGGGCGTGGACCTAAAGGCGTACCATATCGACGACCTGATTCACCCCGGTGACAGGAGCCTGGTATTTCAGTCCATCGGCAAGTGTATGGCTACCAAAAAGCCCATTGATATTGAGGTGCGTATCATCAAGCACAGGGACGAGTATATCTGGTGCAAGATGAGGGCCGATATTCATAGGTATGAGGACGACAACTGCCCTGTTTTTCATGCGGTATTTTCGGACATTACGGATATAAAAAAGGCAGAGGCCGTTGCCGGCAAGCAGAGCGAGATGCTTGTCAAGGTGCTCAAGAATGTGCCCGGACCCATATTCTGTACCGAGTACGACACTCCGTTGGTTATCAGCGTGGCAGGGGAGTATGTTATGGAGCTTATCGGCTACTCCCGTGATGAACTGCTGGGCAAGTACAAAGGCGACCTTACCAATCTTATGCAGCCGGAGCAGGCGATGATTGTGGAGACAGCCCTGTCCAATCAGCTGGACGAGGGCAAGGTTGCAAGTGTAACCTACACCCTGCACACCAAGAGTGGCAGGGAGCTGAGGGTTACGGATATGCGCAAGGCCATTGATTTTAATACCGGGGAGCGCCTGACCATAGGTATGCTCCGGGCAGAAAGCCCGGCAACGGAGGATATGGATTCAGCCGAGCCGAAATAGGCGCAAGCTCAACTGATTCAGATTCCCTTGTGCAAAGGGGAGCCTTGATTGTAAACAAAAACGGATGGGGGTTATTCCTCCATCCATTTTGTTATTTTTCCGTTATCAAATTCTATATTCAGCGTTTTGCCTCCGTACAGCTTTATACCCTTTGCGTAACCTGTCCAGGAGGATGGGATTGCCTTGTTCTTCAGCAATTCCGCAATGCCGGCGGTTACACCGAAGTTGCCGTCAATCTGGAACGGAGGGTGAGCGTCAAACAGATTTGGGTAGCTGCCGCCCCCTCGGTGAAACGGGATTTTGCCGGTGCCGATAGGGTACAGCTGATTTTTTATCAGGCGCATTGCATTTTCTGCATTGCCCAGCCTTGCCCACAGGCACACCTTCCAGCCCAGGGACCAGCCTGTTCCGCCGAAGCCCCGGGCAAGCAGCGATTTTTCGGCGGCCTTTTTGACCTCATCGCTTTGGGGTATTGCAGAGGGATATACGCAGTACAGGTGACTGACATGCCTGTGCTCCTTTTCTTTTTCGCCGTATTCCTTGACCCATTCGTTGATTCTGCCGTCGCTGCCGATGGGAATATCCGGCATTGCAGGGGTGTCGAATCCCAGCTCTCTGCAATCGGCAAAGAATTCCTGCAAAATGCCAATGTCCATTGTGGGCAGGTAGGTCAGACAGGCGCTGCCGTTGTGGTCAATATATGTGTTTTCGGGGGAGATATTGGGACAGGTTACAAGCACGCCGTCCTTTTCTACAAGAAAATCATTGTAGAAATCCAGTACCATACCGAAATAGGGCTTGATGTCCTCAATCAGCGCCTGGTCCCCGGTGTAGCGGTAATGCTCATACACCTGTGCCAGCATCCAGGGCAAGGTGCTGTGCCAAAATGCGTAGCTTTCGGAATCGGTTTGGCCCCGGGGATCCCCTGCGGGATAGCTGGCGCCCCAAATATCGCTGTTGTGATGGGCGCAGGAGCCGCCGCAGCGGTAGTGGTCACGGGCGGTTACTTTGCCGTTTTGGGCCATATTTTTTGTTTGCTCCACAAATGGGGCAAAGCACTCTGACAAATTGGTAATATCCGTGGGCCAGTAGTTCATCTCCGTGTTGATGTTTACGGTGTAGCTGGAGGACCAGGGAGCACGCAGATGTTGGTTGAATATGCCTTGCAGGGTCATACATCTGCTGCCGGGACGGGAGCAGGATATTGTCAGGTATCTGCCGTACTGAAACAGCAGCGCCACCAGGTTGTTGTCGTCTGCGCCCTTTTGGAACTGCTTTAGCCTTTTGTTGGTGGGCACATCACTGCGGTCGCTGCCAAAGTCAACATCAACTCTGTCAAACAGGGCGGCAAAATCCGCCTTATGCTCCTCCAGCAGTTGAGGGTAGGGCTTTGGATTTTCCAGATATGAGTATGCTCTTGCCTCCGGGTCGGCGGTAGGCATCTTGTTGTAGTCCACAAATGATGTGGCAAGGGATATTAGGATGGTGGTATCCTTTTGGTTGGTGACAGAAATACTGTCCTTCTCGAACACCGCTGTGCCCAGCACCTTTGCAACGCCGCAAAAGGTCATTGCTCCCTCACCGTAGTCCAACACCTTGCCGATGTTGTAGTACGGCGGCATACATATCTCCGGCGCATTGCCGCTGATTACCAGGTTGTCCTTTTTGGTATAGCATCTGTGGTGCAGCTTGGAGGTAAAGGTCAGGTCAAAGCTGACGCCCTGCTCGCTGTGTATATTAACCACTATCAGCTGTGCGGGATAGCTGGCAAATACGGTTTGTCTTACCTTGCTGTTTTCTGTTACCGATATACCGCGGGAAATGTCCAGGGTACGGCTGTAGCCGTGACCCTTGGCATTTTTGTAATTGATAATCAGGTCGCCAAAGGGCAGATACGCCTCGCTCCAGTGACCGTGCATATCCTTGTTGGCAATGTCCTTTGCCCTCCTGTGGTCGCCGGCAAATACTGCCTCCCTGATTTCTTCCAGGTGGTTGCCTGCGTCCTTGTTGTTTAGGTCCTTTGGGTATCCGGACCATAGGGTGTCCTCGTTGAGAGCGATGCGCTCGTTCTTCAGATTGCCGAACACCATTGCTCCCAGTCTGCCGTTGCCAACGGGCAGCGCTTCCTCCCAGGCTTTGGCGGCCTTTGTATAATACAGCGTATTCTTCATACTTTCTCTCCAAAAAATGTAGTGATATTTATGGTGTTATTATAACTTTTTTTGCCGTTTTTTTCAACAGTTAATTGAAAATGCCCTACACCTGTGGTATCATATTGGTATATTATTTTTAGGGAGACAGATTATGAAAAAGGCAATAGCAATTTTGATGGCTGTCATTATGACGGCATTGCTCTTTGGCTGCAGCAAGGAGCCGGAGATACAAGCAACAACAACCACTACCACCACAACCACCACACAGCCGGCGCCCTCGGTGTATAATCCCTTTACCGGCGACAGCGATTTTGACGAATCCGCTGTGGGTCGCCGTCCTGTGGCAATAGTTGTGGAGAACTCACCCTCCGCCCGTCCTCAGTGGGGCATTGACACACCGGATATTATCGTTGAGGGCGAGGTTGAGGGCGGTATCAGCCGTATGCTTTGGCTGTACGCCGATTACAATACCGTACCTAACAAGGTGGGCCCCATTCGCAGCGCCCGTCCGTCATTTGTGGAATTCAGCGAGTTGTTTGACGCTGTGTTTGTTCATTGGGGCGGCAGTCACAACAAGGGCAGTTATATCGGCGGCTACGGCGTTTTCGGCAGGGATAATGTGGCCCATATTGACGGTATGGCAGGGGGACCCCTTTTTGGCAGGGATACCACACGCTCCGTGTCCAGCGAGCACCGCGGTATCGTCCACGGTGACAAAATGGCTCAGGTGATAGAAAAAAAGGACTGCCGCAAGGAATACAGCAAGTCCCGTTTTACAAAGTTTGATTTTTATGATGATGTTCACGATGCCGGTACCGACCCGGCAGGCACTCTGTCCTGCAGGTTTTCCTCCCGTACCGACACTCGCAAATTCAGTTTTTCTGCCGATGACGGCAAATACCACTGCGGCGACTGGAAAACCGATGTGCAGTTCCAAAATGTGATTGTTCTCCGGGCGGATACCACATACATCACCACCCCCTACAAGGGCTCAACCACCACTTATCTCAACTACAGCATCACTTCGGGTACGGGATTTTACGCCTCCAACGGCAAGGTACAGCCCATCAAGTGGGACGCCTCCTCCGGCAGATTAAAGCTGACTGACGGCGACGGCAACGCCCTCTCCCTCAACAAGGGCAACAGCTATATCGGGCTTGCCTCCTCCAACAACGGCGGTAAGGTCAGCTATCAGTAAACATTTGCAGACTTCTACAGCACTCCAAAATATGGGGTGCTGTTTTTATTTACCTGTTGTTGTCCTGTTTGGTATTGACACTTGGGTGGGTTTCGTGTTACTATTGACTTAATTATGAAAGGTGGGATATTATGCGAAAAAACATCGTGTTTTATTTCAGCGACCAGCAGCGTTACGACACCGTCAATGACCGGCTGACACCTAATTTGATGCAGCTTGCCGGTGAGGGCGTTATGTTTGACAACAATATTACTTGTCAGCCTGTGTGCGGTCCTGCCCGTGCTTGCCTGCAAAGCGGCAGATACGCTACCCAGCTTGGTTGCTATTGGAACGGAATTCCGTTGCCGCAGGATGCACCGTCCCTTGCGCACTATTTTAACAACGCCGGTTATCAGACCGCGTATATCGGCAAGTGGCATTTGGCATCCGACAGACTGCCGGGCATCGGTCTCCATTGTGAGAAAACTGCCATCCCGACAGAAAAATTGGGCGAGTATCAGTATTTTCGTGGCGCCGACGTGCTGGAGTTTACCTCCCACGGCTATGACGGATACATATTTGACGAAAAGGGCAACCGTCATGACTTTACCGGCTACCGCGCCGACTGTATCAATGACTATGCTCTGGAGTATCTTGACAATTGTGACAAAGACAAGCCGTTCTTTTTGTTTGTCAGTCAGCTGGAGCCCCATCACCAGAACGACCACCACTGCTACGAGGGCTACAAGCCCACGGTGGACGACTACCGTGATTACCCGATTCCCGACGACCTTACTTTCCTCAAGGGGGATTACGAAAAGTCGTATCCGGATTATCTGTCCGCCATCAATCGTCTGGACTACAATGTGGGCAGGCTGGTAGATAAACTCAAGGAGCTGGGTATCTACGATGATACTGTCATCATATACACCTCCGACCACGGCAGTCATTTCAAGACCCGCAACCCGGAGTACAAGCGTTCCTGCCACGAGGCGGCGGTGCATACCCCGTTGATTATCCGTGGCGGAGAATTTACCGGCGGCAGACGGGAGCAAAAGATTACCTCCCTAATTGACCTTCCGCCGACCCTGCTTTCCATGGCGGGCATCGACATACCCGACGACTATATGGGTATGGACCTTGCAGGGGACATCAGTCAGCGAGAGGCTGTGTTTATCCAAATCAGCGAGGCCAGCAATTCCCGTGCAATCCGTACGGACAGGTACAAGTACTCTGTTCGTGACGCAGCGCCTGTCGGCTACATTCACGGCAAGGCTAATGTTTATTTTGAGGATTACCTTTACGATTTAGAAAAGGACCCTATAGAAAAACATAATCTTATCAAAGACCCTGCATATACAGAAATTAGACAGCACCTAAAGTCTGTATTGATTGCAGAAATGACAAAGGCCGGAGAGAAGAAGCCCATTATTCTTCCGGCAGTGAAAGTGAGGAAAAAGTAATGGAAAAACAACTGACTCTCAAGGAGAGAATCTGCTTTACCCTCGGTGCATTCGGCAGGTCGGGTATCTATACCCTGATGTCCATGTTCACCCTGGTATTCTTTCAAAACGGTGCCGGCCTTAGCCTTAAGCAGGGTACCACTATCATTCTGATAGGCAGAATTTTTGACGCACTCAACGACCCTGCCATGGGTATGCTGGTAGATAAGACCCGTACCAAATGGGGCAAGATGAGACCGTATCTTCTGTTCTCACCGGTGCCTATCGCAATTTCTACCATTCTGCTGTTTACCGCACCGTTCAAGGACGGCTCACAGGCAGCGTTCATCTGGGCGCTGGTTACATACATCATTTGGGGCGTATGCTTTACTGTCCAGGATGTTCCGTTCTGGGGTCTGTCATCGGTTATCACCCCAATCGAGAGTGAGCGTACATCGTTTATCTCCACTGCTCGTCTGGGCTCCACCTTTGGCGGCATTTTGCCGGCGCTGTTGGTTCCGATTCTTTACCAGAGCAATTTGGGATACGAAAAGGGATTCTTTATCTCTGCGGTTATGTTTGCTATTCTCGGCGCAGGACTGTCCATTCTCATCTTCTTTGTATCCAAGGAGAGAGTGCCAAAGATGGACCACTCGCCCACATTCCGCGAGACCTTTAACGTACTTGCCAAGGATAAGCTGCTGATTATCGTTATCTTTGCTGCTATTCTCGGCTCAACCATGGTTACCGCAAACCAGTGTGCTGACTATATCGGTAACTATCTTATTATCCAAAACTATACCGACTTTAGTATGATTTTTGACGAGGCAGGCAACCTGTTGCCAAATGTTGACGCAAAGGCTGCGTACAACGGCTTTTGGATTCCTCGCGGAACCATTGTTACCACCCTTACTGTTGCTATCGGTGTGGGCATGGTGCCTGCTATGGCTATCTTCCCGGCTCTTTGCAAAAAGTTCTCTCTCAAGCAGATTTACATCGGCTCCGCACTTATGGGACTTATCGTGCATGTGCTTTGCTATGTAGTATTCTCCGGAGATATTACTAATGTCAACATTTACCTCCTTTGGGTATTCCTGTTCCTGATGGGTGTGCCCCTTGGTATCTACAATGTTATTACCTACGCGTTGATTGCCGATGCGGTAGATTATATGGAATGGAAGACCGGCGAGCGCCACGAGGGTGTATGCTTCTCCTTCCAGACCTTCTTGTCCAAGGTTAATGCCGCTATCGCTACCTTTGTGTTCGGCCAGATTCTTGACCAGACCAACTTTAAGCCGGTTGACAAGTCCCTTGTGGATATTGAGGGTCGCCAGATTTTCTTCCAGCAGGACGAAAAAACCCAGGTTATGCTCCTGGCTCTGGTTACAATTGTGCCGGCTGTAGGCTTCTTCCTTACTATCCTGCCGATGCTGTTTAACGACTTTACCGGCAAGACCAAGGCAGACGCTCAGGCTCAGCTTGCCGAGGCACACGCAAAGGCTATGGAAAATGAGTAATATGTCCCTTACCGACGCCCTGCGGGGCAGGAGGAGTATCAGGCATTACGATACTGCTCGCAGCGTGACTCGGGAGCAGGTGGAGCAGCTGATAGACAGTGCAATCCTTGCCCCCAGCTGGAAAAACAGTCAGACAGCGCGCTATTACTGCGCCGTTACCCACCGGGCTGTTGCCAAGGTCAGCGCCTGCTTGCCGGAGTTCAACCGCAATAACTGTCGTGGCGCTGCGCTGATTGTTACCGCGTTCGAGAGTAATCGTGCCGGCTTTGACCGACAGGGCAATCCCGACAACGAGTGCGGCAACGGCTGGGGTTACTATGACCTGGGCCTGCATAACGAAAATCTTGTGCTGCAGGCGCAGGCAATGGGTCTCGGCACATTGATTATGGGCATCAGGGACGGCGAAGCCCTGCGTGCGGCTCTGGATATACCGGAGTCCCAAACGGTGGTGTCGGTTATCGCCGTGGGCTATCCCGCCGATAATCCCGATATGCCCAAGCGAAAGTCCAATGCCGACATTATTACTTGGATATAATTCTTAATTACATCATATAATTTTTAGGGCTGAGTTCTGTCTCGGCCCTTGTTTTTTGGAGATAATAGACATTTCATAATAGACATTCGTCTAATTTATCAACAAATTATAAACTTTTTTAATTCTTGTTGACCTTTTGGGGAGCAAATATGTATAATACAGGCGAATTAATGAAAAAGGAGTAATTGTTATGAACACACCCAATGCACCATGGCTAAAGCATTACGGCGATATTCCCGCCACTCTTGAGTACCCCCAGGGCTCAATGTACGAGGCAGTCAGGGACTCCGCCGTTAAGCTGAACAAGATGAACTCCGAAGCCTACGAATTCCAGGGCAAAAAGACAACATACAAGCAGTTTTTGTCCAAGGTTGACACCATTGGCAAGGCATACAAGAGCATCGGCATCAACAAGGGCGACACCGTCACCGTGTGTATGCCCAACACCCCCCAGGGCGTTGATTCCTTTTATGCCCTCAACCGTATCGGCGCAATTCCGGCAATGATTCATCCCCTGTCCGCAGTGGGCGAGATTGCGTTCTATATCAACACCGCCGGCAGCAAGGCCGTGCTGGTTGTGGATTTGTTTTACGAAAAGGTGCTGGAGGCACTGGAGCAGGTTGACCACCAGGTAAAGGTTATCGTGGCTCACATTAAGGACGAGCTGCCGTTCCCCCTCAACCTACTCTATCCCCTCACATTAAAGAAAAAGCCTGCCCCCCTCCCGGAGGACAACAAGAATGTTATCGACTGGGGGGACTTTGTCTCCGCAGGCAAAAAGGCTGCTCCCCTTACCGGCGATATGCCCGCAGCCAACGAGACTGCCGTTATCCTGTTTAGCGGCGGTACCACCGGCACCTCAAAGGGTATTGAACTGACCAACCTGAATATGAATGCCCTGGCATACCAGGTTGCATCCAATGCAGGATTCTCCATGGAGGGGCTGCGTATGTTCTCCGTTATGCCTCTGTTCCACGGCTTCGGCTTGGGAGTGGGCATCCATACTGCTCTTGCAGCCAGCGGCACATGTATCATCATACCGCAGTTCACCATCAAGACCTACGCCAGGGATGTAAAGAAGTATAAGCCCAATGTTATCGTCGGCGTGCCCACTCTGTTTGAGGCTCTGCTGCGCAGCGAGGGATTCGACTTTGACCTGTCCTTCCTGCGGGGTATGTTCTGCGGCGGCGACTCCCTGTCCGTCGAGCTAAAGAAAAAGGTGGACACCTTCCTCAAGGAACATAACGCCAATATCCAGGTGCGCGAGGGCTACGGCACTACGGAATGTGTTACCGCATCCTGCCTTACCCCTTACGATACATACAGAGAGGGCAGTATCGGTATCCCCCTTTCCGACACATTTTACTCCATCGTTGACCCACGCACGGATACACCCCTGCCTTACGGCGAGGAGGGCGAAATTTGTATCTGCGGCCCCACTGTTATGAAAGGCTACCTCAACAACGCCCAGGAGACCGCATCCACCCTGCGTACCCACAGCGACGGCAATGTTTGGCTCCATACAGGCGACCTGGGTGTTATGGACCAGGACGGATTTGTGTACTACAAGCAGAGAATGAAGCGCCTTATCATAGTATCGGGAATCAATGTGTACCCCTCCCAGGTAGAGAACGCCATCGACACCCACCCCGATGTTCTGCTTTCCTGCGCCATCGGTGTGCCCGACCCATACAAGATGCATGTGGTAAAGGCATTTGTAGTGCTTCGCAAGGGCGTTGAGCCCAGCGACAAAATCAAGGAGGAAATCCTGGATTATTGCAAAAAGAATATATCCCGCTACGGCGTGCCAAAGGAGATTGAGTTCCGCGACGACCTGCCAAAAACCTTGGTAGGCAAGGTTGCATACCGCCGGCTGGAGGAAGAGGAATTGGCAAAATACCAGGCGAATAAGGAAAATAAGTAAAAAAATGAGGGCAACGGTTGTTGCCCTCAAATTTATTTGATTGGATTGTCGTCGATATATTGCCATATTTGTTGATAATGATTTAAATGCACATATTATATCGGATACTGTAGGGGAGGGGCTTGCTCCTCCCGTCTGGCTTGCTCCTCCCGTCTGGCTTGCTCCTCCCGTCTGATTTTCTATCCTCATCAGAATGTGTATATGATTAGGCATAATAACATAATTATCTATTTTTACATTTTTGTATCTAATTTCTAAATTATTAATTTGCTCTTTGATACATTCTCCAAAAGGCA
>JAQXWS010000015.1 GCA_029225565.1 Eubacteriales bacterium | reverse complement strand
TGGGACTCAGCGACACGGCATACAGCTTTATCGCCGGAATTATGGCTCACATAAAGGGAATTGCGGCAGTATCCAACCCAACGGTAAACAGTTACAAGAGATTGGTACCCGGCTACGAGGCACCGTCATACCTGGTATGGTCAACCTCCAACAGAAGCTGCCTTGTTCGTATTCCGGCAGCAAGGGGCAATGGCACCAGAGTAGAGCTCAGATGTCCCGACCCGGCATGCAACCCATATCTTGAGATGGCACTTTGCCTGGCGGCAGGCCTTGACGGTATTAAGAAGGGACTCAAGCCGGCGCCTGCCTATGACGAGAATGTATTTGCCCTCAGCGACGAGGAATTAAAGAACAACGGTATCGAATGTCTGCCGGGCTCACTTGCCGAGGCTATTGCGGCTGCCGAGGCTGACCCATTCATCAAGGAGACATTGGGTGACCATGTATTTGACAATTACATAGAAGGCAAAAAGGAAGAGTGGGATTCATACAAGACATCTGTATCCCAATGGGAAATTGACAGATATATGATTAACTACTAATTTGCCATAATCTGCCCTCTCTCTTGTATGTGCTTTGCATATACAGTGCTCGGCATCTGCCATTTGGCGGATGCCGACAAAAAGGGCTGCTGACCGTACAGCACATTGCGGCTTTAGTGCTATGCGGTTATATAAAGAAAACAAACTATAGGAGAGATTTTATATGAGCGATTCAGTTTTAACTGCAATAAGTGAAAATATATTTGGAGTCTGGTTTTTAATCGGCGCTGCCCTTGTGTTCTTTATGCAATGTGGCTTTGCTATGGTTGAGAGTGGATTTACGAGAGCAAAAAATGCCGGCAATATCATAATGAAAAATCTTATGGATTTTTGCATCGGCGCCGTAATGTTCATTCTGCTTGGCTATAGCTTGATGTTTAGCAAGGATTATATTGCCGGATTTTTCGGTTTACCGAATCTCGGACTGCTGACAAATTACGGCGGCTCCTCCGGTGATTGGTCAAAATTTGTGTTCAACCTTGTGTTTTGTGCCACAGCGGCTACAATCGTATCCGGCGCTATGGCAGAGAGAACAAAATTCAGTTCGTATTGTATTTATTCCGCCGTTATTTCCGCAGTTGTTTACCCGATTGAGGCAGGCTGGATTTGGAACGGTAACGGCTGGCTGGCCCAAATGGGATTCCACGATTATGCCGGCTCAACCGCCATTCACATGGTGGGCGGTATTGCCGCACTTATCGGTGCAATATTCCTTGGCCCCCGTATCGGCAAATACACTATTGACAAGAAAACCGGCAAGAAAAAGGCAAAGGCTATTCCCGGTCACTCCCTGACTCTGGGCGCCCTGGGTGTGTTCATTCTTTGGTTCGGCTGGTACGGCTTTAACGGCGCTGCCGCAACCGATGTTGACACACTTGCCTCCATTTTTTTGACCACAACTCTGGCACCTGCCGTTGCCACAGTAGTGACTATGATATTCACCTGGATTAAGGACGGCAAGCCCGATGTTTCCATGTCGCTTAACGCATCTCTTGCAGGCCTTGTGGCAATCACCGCTTCCTGTGACTGTGTTGACGCCCTGGGCTCAATAATTATCGGCGCCGTGGCAGGTATTCTGGTTGTAGTGGTAGTCGAGGCTTTGGATAAGAAGCTGCATATTGACGACCCTGTAGGCGCTGTCGGCGTTCATATGGCAAACGGTATCTGGGGTACATTGGCTGTGGGTCTGTTCTCCACCGGGTACGACGGAGTAGGCAAGGGTCTGTTCTACGGCGGCGGCTTTAAGCAGCTGGGTATTCAGCTTGTTGGATTCTTGGCTGTTGCAGCCTGGACTGTAGTAACAATGGTAATTGTGTTTACTCTTATCAAAAAGACAAACGGACTTCGTGTTTCTGCCGAGGAGGAAATCAAGGGACTTGACGCAACAGAGCACAATCTGCCGTCAGCCTATGCGGACTTTGTTCCTGCCAATGTGCTTATTTCATCGGCTAACACACCTGCCCAGCCGGTAGAAAAGGCTGTGCCTGTTGAGACCTTTACCACCAAGACGGACGCTGTGTTATCCAAGGTGGTTATGATATTCAACCCATCCAAGTTTGAGGAATTGAAGGAGGCTATGAACTCCATTGGCGTTACAGGTATGACCGTTACCAATGTTATGGGCTGCGGCGTCCAAAAGGGCCATATAAGAAAGTACCGTGGTGTAGAGATAGAGGAAATGAGTCTGCACCCGAAGATGAAATTGGAAATGGTAGTATCTGCCGTTCCTGTAAAGCAGGTTATCGAGGCTGCCAGAACAGTGCTCTATACCGGCAACATCGGCGATGGCAAAATCTTTGTGTACGATGTTGACGATGTAGTAAAGGTTCGTACCGGCGAGCATGGATATGACGCATTGCAGGGCGTGGATGACGAATAAAGTAAAAACAAATTATCCGTAAGGGGCGAACATTGTTCGCCCTAATGGGTTTTTGTAAAGATAGGTAAGGAGAAAAACTATGTTGAGAGAGGGACAAATCAGAATCCCGTCAGGCTGTGCGATTGCCGCCATTATTGACCGCAAGGGCAACAAAATTAATGGCTCGGAAATCATAAAGTCCATAGCTCTGATGCACGACAGGTCCAACGGCCTGGGCGGCGGATTCGCAGCGTACGGTATTTATCCTGAGCATAAGGACGAATACGCTATTCATGTATTTTATGACAACGGGGAGGCAAAAAAGCTCTGCGAGGAGTTTTTGTTCAAGCATTTTAATATCGATGTGGCAGAGAAAATACCCACCCGTCAGGTCCATAGCATAGAGAACGGGCCTGATATTTGGCGTTACTTCGGCAAGGCAAACAGAGTGCGAATGAAGAGCGCCCGCCTTGACGAATTGGAGTATGTTGCCCAGTGCGTAACCAATGTAAACAATTCTATCGACGGCGCCTATATTTTTTCCAGCGGCAAGAACATGGGCTGTTTTAAGGCAGTCGGTTATCCGGAGGATGTGGGCGAGTTCTATATGCTGGACCAGTACGACGCATATTTGTGGACGGCTCACGGCAGATTCCCAACCAACACCCCCGGCTGGTGGGGAGGCTCCCACCCATTCAATATTCTCGACTGGTCGATAGTTCACAACGGCGAGATTTCTTCCTACGATGCCAACAGAAGATATATCGAGCAATTCGGCTATATCTGTACAATGCAGACGGACACGGAGGTTATTACATATCTGTTTGACCATCTGCTGCGCCATCACAATCTGCCCATCGAGGTGGCTGCCGATGTTTTGACAGCGCCTGAATGGGACGAGATTGACCGTATGGACGATGAGAAAAAAGAGTACTTTACCAATCTGCGGGCAATATACAGCGGCGCTTTGGTTAACGGCCCGTTTTCGGTTATCCTTGGCTCCAACAGGGGACTGCTGGCTATCAATGACAGACTCAAGCTCCGTTCGTTGACTGCCGCAACAAAGGGCGACAGAGCATATTTTGCCAGTGAGGAATCGGCAATCAGAATTATTTGTCCCGACCCGGAAAAGGTGTGGTCGGTATCGGGGGCAGAGCCGGTTTTCATTCCTCTTGAGATTGACGATGAGGAGGCTGATGACTGATGATAAATTATATTCCCAGACGATTTACCGTTGTTCGTGACAAGGATTTGTGTATCAACTGCGGCTGCTGTGTTCGTCAATGCTCAAATGAGTGCCATTATTTTGCCGACGACAACAAAACCGTTTTGGCAAATTCCGGCGAATGCGTTGCCTGCCACAGATGTGTTGACCTTTGCCCCACAGGCGCATTGAGAATCGAAAAATATGTGTGCGACTACCGGGACAACGCAAATTGGACGCCCCAATACCAGCAGGAGATATGCCGTCAGGCAAATACAGGCTCAACCCTGCTTTCTGCTATGGGTAATCCAAAGCCGTACCCGATTTATTGGGATAAGATTTTGCTTAACGCATCACAGGTAACAAACCCATCCATTGATCCGTTGCGTGAGCCTATGGAAATCAGAACAATTTTGGGCCGTAAGCCTGACAGATTAGAGGTTGAAAAAAGAGGTAAATCCGTTACAAAAATGCCTCCTCAGGTT
>JAQXWS010000014.1 GCA_029225565.1 Eubacteriales bacterium | reverse complement strand
CTGTACCACTTGGCGGTAAACCTGCCGCTGCCTGCAGAAATGCCGGACAATGATGTACTGCGAGGCAAGACGGTGATGGTCCTGCTGCCTGATACGGCAGAATAGTTTGAATTTGTTATGCTGTAGTACACAGTGGTTTTGCCCACAGATGTGCGTGACACCTTAATGGTGGAATATGAGGTTGAAGAGGTTCTGTACTTTATTGTTGAGCCGGACTTAACACCCTTGACGGAAATATAATGGGGATTGCCGTCATACACACACTTTACACTTGATACAGTGGGGGTATAAGAAGCCTTTTTGATGGTAAAGGACTTGGTTACACAGCCGATAAAATTGTTTATTCCGGTAATTCTGACATGGGCTGTGCCGGCGTTGATATTGTCGGTATAATACAGGGTATAATCCTTTCCGACGGAAAGCAGCTTGTTGTCATATTTTACAGTAACTGCCGGCTTTCTTGCTGTGCCGGTATAGGTTGACGACGCCACGGATATTGCAGCCTTGGATATATCCGCAGGTTGCGGCTGAGGCTGTGCCGTCAGCACGCTGTCCCCGGTGGAATAATCAATGCTGACCCCCGGCTGAACATTATACACAAAAACACAGAATTTTACGCTATCGCCCAGGTCGTCAACGGACTCTGCCTCCATTATCACCCCGGATGCCAGCAGGTTATCTCCCAAAAATACCGGCGTAACACGGTACAGCACATTGTTATCATTATCCAGGCGAATATACTCTGCCACCTGATTCTCAAAAGGGAGCATACCCACGGTATTAAAACTGCGAGTGCCGGTCATAAGATTGTTTGCGTTGGCATTTTCCCCTGTCAGCTGCCAGCCAATCAGATGACTGCGGTTATAAAGATAGCCGCCGCTGACGGTTTCGTACTTTTTTTGGACCCAACCGGTGGGATATACAGAGCCGATACTGCCACGGTCCTGGGTGGGCATCAGCGTATGGTCAATATTGGCAACACATTGTGTTACTCTGCCCTTTTCATCAAGCTCGCCGTATTCCTCATATATATCCTGGGTCAACTGTGAGGAGGTGAACATGGGCTCGCCGTCATTGATTATCTCGTAGCTGTCCCCGTCGTAGGCAGGTATGCTGTAGCCGTTGTAGCAAAACCCGTCAACACCCTCGTCATACTGAGCCGCATAAGCAGGCATTGCGGCGCTGACGCTGACCGCCAGCATAATAATCGCCATTTTTGCGGCAAATATTTTTTTCATTTTATCATCCTAACACAAAGGTCACTACCGTATAGCAGTGACCTTTTTAATATTATAGATGGAGAACTCTCTCCTTGATTTCCTGTGTTCTGCCCTGATTCCAGAACTGAGTACCGATGTAGCCACAGGTACGGCGGGCAACATTCATCTTGTCCTGGTCCTCGTTGCCACAATGTGGGCAGCGCCATACCAGCTTGCCGTCGCCGTTCTCTACAATACTAATTTCGCCGTCATAGCCACAAACCTGGCAATAGTCGCTCTTTGTGTTAAGCTCGGCGTACATAATATTGTCGTAGATAAATCTCATTACCTGAAGTACCGCAGGGATATTGTCCTGCATATTAGGCACCTCAACATAAGAGATAGCACCGCCAGGAGACAGCTTTTGGAACTCGCTCTCAAACTTAAGCTTAGAGAACGCATCAATCTCCTCGGCAACATGTACATGGTAGGAGTTAGTGATATAATTTCTATCGGTTACGCCGGGAATTATGCCAAATCTCTTTTGCAGACACTTAGCAAACTTGTATGTTGTGGACTCCAACGGTGTTCCATACAGAGAAAAGTCAACATTGTGCAGCGCCTTCCAGCCTGCGCAAGCGTCGTTCATGTGCTGCATAACCTCAAGGGCAAATTCCTTGCCGCCTTCCTCGGTATGGGACTTGCCTGTCATATACTTTGTACATTCGTAAAGACCTGCGTAGCCCAGAGAAATAGTTGAGTAACCGTCATAAAGAAGTCTGTCAATCTTTTCGCCCTTCTTGAGTCTGGCAAGTGCGCCATGCTGCCAAAGAATAGGTGCGGCGTCGCTGAGAGTGCCCTTAAGTCTGTTATGGCGGCACATAAGCGCGCGGTAGCAAAGGTCAAGTCTCTCGTCAAAAATCTTCCAGAACTTGTCCATCTCGCCACCGGATGAGCAAGCTACATCAACAAGGTTGATGGTAACAACGCCCTGGTTAAAGCGACCGTAATACTTGCGCTTGCCTTCCTCATAATTTTTGGCATGGGCGATATTGCCGATACCCTGCTGAGTAAATCTGTCGGGAGTAAGGAATGAACGGCAGCCCATACAGGTGTACACATCGCCCTTGAGCTCCATCATAACCTTTTCGCTGATATAATCCGGTACCATACGCTTTGCTGTACACTTAGCTGCAAGCTCGGTAAGGTAATAGTACGGACTGTCGGGATTGATATTGTCCTCCTCCAGAACATAAATGAGCTTTGGGAATGCAGGGGTAATCCATACGCCTTCCTCATTCTTTACGCCCTTGATTCTCTGGGTCAACGTCTCTTCGATAATGAGAGCCAAATCCTTTTTCTCCTGTTGGGACTTAGCCTCGTTAAGGTACATAAATACGGTAACAAACGGTGCCTGTCCGTTGGTTGTGAGGAGTGTTACTACCTGGTACTGAATAGTCTGTACGCCACGGGCAACCTCGTCACGCAGACGCTTCTCTGCCAAGGCATCAATCTGTGCCTCGTCCATGGAATAGCCGAATTCCTTAGACTCTTCGATAACCTGCTTCTTAATTTTTTCTCTGCTGACCTGAACAAACGGAGCAAGATGAGAGAGAGATATGGATTGGCCACCGTACTGGCTGGACGCAACCTGTGCAATAATCTGTGTTGCTATGTTACAGGCGGTTGAGAAAGAGTGTGGCTTTTCTATCATGGTTTCGCTGATGACAGTACCGTTTTGGAGCATATCCTCAAGGTTAACCAGGTCGCAGTTGTGCATGTGCTGTGCAAAATAGTCTGCATCGTGAAAATGGATAAGACCCTGCTCATGTGCCTCTACAATATCCTGGGGCAGAAGAATACGCTTTGTGATGTCCTTTGATACCTCACCCGCCATATAGTCACGCTGTACGGAGTTGACAGTAGGATTCTTGTTGCTGTTCTCTTGCTTAACCTCCTCGTTATTGCACTCAATAAGAGAAAGAATCTGGTTATCGGTGGTATTTGCCTTACGAATAAGAGAACGGGTGTAGCGGTATCTGACATAACGCTTTGCAACCTCAAAAGCGCCCTGGGCCATAATCTGGTCCTCGACAATATCCTGAATTTCTTCTACAGATAGCGCTCTGTTTGCCTTGCTGATTTTGAACTCAACAAACTCGGCAATGTCGTTGATTTGGCTTTGAGTAAGCTCTTCCTTTTCGCATGCTTGATTTGCTTTGGCTACAGCGATTATGATTTTGTTTAAGTCAAAATCAACCTCGGAGCCGTTTCTCTTGATAATCTTCATTTTCTTTCCCCTTCTTCTATTAATCAAAACAAAAGTTACAAAGTTGTAACATCTTCTATCGAAACCTTTTACATAATATCAAATGCTACGGCAGTTGTCAATAGATTTTGGGCAAAAAATACAATATATTGTGCCTAATTTTTAAATTGTAATGTTTTAATACGAAATGTAGTATTCAACACAACGCAAAAACATAGCAATAATGCAGTTTTTTGGGACTTTAATGTATGAACATATTACAAATTGTAAATAAAAAAGCCTACGAAAAATCGTAGGCTAAAATCGTAGGCTAAAAATAATATTCGGTTATATCGGCTTACCAGCCCAAACGAACAATAGTAATATTGCAAGAGCCGGTACCGTATCTGTAGCATGCGCGGTGTCCCTCGGGAGTGAATATATCAATATATCCTCTTCTTGATAGACGGCTGCCGCCGCGGTCAACCACAGTATAGTTGTGGCCGTTCACTCTGAGCACGCTGCCCAATGGCAACCAGTTGCAGGCAATATAATACGGATTTGACATGCCGTTGCGGATTCGTTTGCCGGAGGAGGTGATACCCCTTGAGTTGCCGTTGCAAGTTGCACAGGCACAGTAATGGGTATATCTGCCGCTAATCTTTTGGCCCACTGTGAGGCCGTTGCGTGACTTAACACCGTTTGGCTTTACGGATTCGGCACCCTCAATCTTCTTTGTGCCAACCTTAATCACCTTTTGTACAGGCTCGGTCAGTACAACAGAGCTCTGCAGGGTACGCTCCTTTTCCTTGCCGTTAACATACCTTACTTTGTATGTTGCTTCCCTGCTGCCGTCCGCACCCTGAGTAATCACCTTGGTCTTGCCCTGGGTCATGGTGCTGTCGTTAATCTTTTTTGTTGAAAAAGGGATGGCCTCGGTAGCCTTGATTTCCTTGTACTCAACACGATAAACCTTGACCTTCATATTCTTCTCAAGAGGAGTGTCAACAGAAGGCTTGGTGTAGTCATCGGCACCCAGCTCAACTCCTGCCAAAGCAAGGAGGTCGCCTACAGTGCCCTCTACGATAGCCAGCTTTGTTTTGCTGCCATCCGCATATAATGATACGGAAAATGCGGTTTTGATGCCGATTACCATACCGTCCTTTACCGGCGCGGACAGGTCATAAGTCAGTTTGTCGCCGGAGTGGATTGTGATACCACATTCATTTAACGCCTCGCCAACGGTGTCGGCGTAAACATCAAAGTCCTGGATGCTGCCGTCAACCTCTATGTTGATGGTGTTGCGTCTGTCAATTGCGATTGTGCCGCCCTCGCCCTGCCTGAATGCAGAAATATCAATCTTGTCATCAGAATCAAGGACAATGCCTGCGGCGTTGAGAATTTCGATAGGTTCCGTCTCATTAGTGGTTACTGTGATGCTCTCTCCGTTGTCGGCAATAACAACATCGTAGCTGCCGAACACATCGGCAAGTGCAGGAGTTGCAAATGTTGCCACAATGAGAACAAGCGCAAGAACCGTTGTCAGGATAGATCTTAATGATCGTTTACCTGCTATTGATTGGTTAGTCATCTTAGTCTCCTTTTCTCTTTGACAATAAGATTTTATTTGGCAACCGCAATGGCTCCATATCTATATTGCCTCAAAGCGTGGCCTATTATAGCACAACTGCATAAGTTGTCAATTTTTCAACCGGTGAGAATTTGTATATATTGCACAAATAATTATTTTTCAATATGCCTATTTCGCCTATCACATCCCAAATGTTGTGGTTTTTGATTTTACCGCTTTAATGCACTAAATTGAAATTTTGTTAAAAACTAAAAAAAGACCGGTAACAATATTTACGATTTGTAACCTTTTTTGAAAAAATATTACAAAACTACTACATATAGTCCTCAATCCCATATATTACCGAATAGTCTCCCATATATAGATTTCGCAAAATATTATTGTTAAAAATATGTCATACTGCGTATGTTAATTTATATATTATTTATATTAATTACATTATTATTACACAAAATGAGAATAAATCAAAATTTTGAAATTTACTGTTTAAAAACCGAATGATATGTGGTATATTAGTATAAATCTTTTTTGAGGTAGAAAAATGGAATATAAAATAAAAAAGCATCCGACAAAAGAAATACCAAAGGCGCAATTCATTTTTTGGATTGTGGTTAGAATATGTATGATAGGCTGTGCCACCTACTCATTTGTTCACGGCGATATAGTTATGGGCTGGGAAAGTGTGGCGTGCTTCATTTTTACTCACCTGTGGGATTGCTTCCAGGTATTTGGTGGCGAAAGCTTTATTATTGAAGTACCGCCCCTTAGCCAAACATTGCTGAATATAATCATACTGTTTGGCATTGTATTCGGCTCATATATGGAGTTGTTTGACAAGATATGGTGGTTCGACAACGCAATGCATATTTTGTCAGGATTTGTGTCCGCCGCTTTTGCATACGACTTTGCCGTAATCCTGCAAAGAAAAAAAGGGCAATGCTCCATAATTCTTGCGTCCATATTCGGACTTATGTTTGCCATCACTATTGCAGCCGGATGGGAGTTTTACGAATTTCTTATGGACACCCTCCACGGTACTAATCTGCAATTGTCCAAAGCGGGGCCGGAGACCGCTATGTTCGATATGTCCAAATATAACAACGAATACGGGTATTTGGGTCTTGTGGACACTATGACCGATATGATGATGAACACCTGTGGCGGCATAGTGGGTATGATATTTATGATTATCCTGCGCAAAAGGAGCAGCAAATAATGTCCCTGCTAATATGCCCAAAGTGCGGTAAAGAACTGGAACAGCGAAACAACACCATGCGTTGTCCCGACAATCACTGCTACGATATGGCGAGGGAGGGCTATGTTAACCTCTTACTCACCACAAAAAGCGGTAACAAAATCGGCGACAGCAAGGAAAGTGCCCGTGCAAGGCACGGAATATTGGCTAAGGACTACTACATATGCCTTAAAGACGCTATTACCGAAAAGATGCGTGGCACGGTGCTGGACATTTGCTGCGGCGAAGGGTACTACGACGAATATGACGGGTTGCTATACGGCTTTGATATAAGCAAAGAGATGGTACGCCTTGCCTCCAAAAGTCACAGTGAACATCATTACTTTGTGGCAAATCTTTCCAACATACCGATAAGGGACAATTCCATTGACACAGCCATACACCTGTTTGCCCCATTTAACGATAAGGAATTTGCCAGAGTACTAAAGGAAGACGGTGTATTGTATTCCGTAATTCCCGGCGAAAATCATCTGTACGAAATGAAGGAGATACTGTACGATATCCCCTACAAGAATGACGAGCAGGCGCCTGCCGGCACCCACCTGATACTAACAGACAGAGAGCGCGTCAGGGATACCGTGAGTATAACCGGCGACGACCTGAAGCAGCTCTTTGCTATGACGCCGTACTACTATCACACCGGAGAAGTCGCAAAGCATCGACTGGACAATGCGGATACTATTCGACTGACTGTTGATTTTGTAATACTGACATACAAAAAGCCTTGAGATAATCATCTCAAGGCTTCAGACTGTCGATAAAGTGGGTTGAACCACGCCAAATAATGTATAATATGTAACCGATTTCTGCCTCTCTTGATAAAGAAAGGTGGGTGCGATTTATCGCACTCGTGGAAATTGTAAAAGCGGCTTAGGTATCTAATGATGAATCTAAGCCGCTTTGGCGTTTTTCGTTTTTTGCTCAGTCGAGGTACCATCGTACATCTTCCCTCGCAAGAAAACGAAATTCAATCCCATTTCTCGCAGTCTGTCAGCGTGTAGAAATTTATAATTTGACTTTATCTATTGCAGTAATGAATATGCGTTAGAAATATTGTTGTAATTAGTATGGGTTAATTCTTTCTTCAATGTTCCCTGCTTTTGTTCTATCAATGTCTTTTTGTCCGAATTGACAACATACTTGGTATCGCTGCCGCTGTAGGTCAGGACACCGTTATCAATGGAATAGGTACCGTCCGAATAAGAAATGTCCCACTGACCGTCAAGCTTTTCGGTACTGTAATGAGTAATCTTGCAGCTGTCGGATTCCTTATCGAACTTGACGGAATCTATTTTGTACAATCCGTCATCGGTCTTTTCGCCCGTTGTGTACCAATAACCGTCAAAGATATATGATGTGTCGCTATGATTGACTGTAGTTGCCTCATAAACTACCGCAGGCTCCGTATTTTTTAGGCTATGGTCAAAAACAATATCGGACGCATCCTTTTTTATATCGCCGCTAAAGGTGTTGGCAACCAAATAGGTATATACATTATCGTCCTTTACGAACTGAAGATTTATCTTAAAGGTCATTGTATATTCCTCGCCTGCCCTGACTCCGATATCATCGGCATAAAAGAAAATTGACCTAAAGGAATCGTCCACATTGTCGGTATATTCATAATCGGTGGATATGGGCTTTTCGTTTTTTACGCCACTTTCGGTCAGGTCGCCCTTGTAAATGGATACGCCCTGAATATACTCAATCAACGATGGATCATCAATGGTTGTATATACTATTTTTTTGCCGTCATTTATCACTCCGGTGCCTATTCCGAATGTTACCTTTGGGTTTTCCGGATTGCTAACCGTACTAAAATAGTAATGGGAAATCCCTGCCACCAACGCCAATATCAGCACCAGTATT